>JANOUN010001130.1:0-6546 GCA_031416875.1 Planctomycetota bacterium
CGGCATTCGGAGTGTCGAATATTATTTCAATGCTCAGAACATTCGGGAAGGCCAGTTGCTGATGGCAGCCGCCGAAGGGAACGTTCGCGAAAAATCAAAGGAGTCGGAAAAACCAGAATCGAACGAAGCGGGGAATCCTCGAGTTCGATAGGCAGATGGATCACCTTGGCGATGTGTCCGATTTCAAATAAGTCCCATACGTCGTATGGGACTTATTTTTTTTGTGACTCAGCTGGCACCTCGGGCAACTCGATCGATTCATAAATTCGGGCGAGCGGGACGAGGATGGCTTGCAGTTCAAGCAGATATTCGGCTTCGGAGAGTTTGTCCCTGCGTCGTCGTAACTCTTCCAGTTTCTGTTCCAGATCGTCGCGTGACTGGCGTTGTGCGGGAGTCAATCGGCGCTCCTCGTCGCTGCGAACCAAATGCCAGCGTGATGCCTGGGTTCCGTCGAGCTGATCGGCGTTTTCGATATTCGTTTTTAATCGATCAGCTTCGTAGACTTCGGCCCGAGTTCCTTTACTATCGCCGTTGTCATCGAGTAACGCGTGTTCAGTCGCCAGACGTCCTTCGGTGGTATAGAACTCCGCCGTGCGGCGTGATGCGAACAGCCATGCTTCCAGCAGTGAAGTCTGCCCATCGCGGTTGATGTCGGCATCCAGTCCGCCGATCGCCTGAGACATCGCATCGCCGAAGCGGGAATACTGAATCTGATTGCCGTCCTTGGTTGCGGTGATCACAATTCGCCCGGGAGCAGACAAAGCGTTGATAAAAGGCGACGAACACGATGCGCAGGCAATCAAGGCGATCGGCCGCTTCGCAGGCCGCAGCATTTCTGCCATTTGCTGTGATGACAAATCCGGTCCGTTCAGATTGAAACTCGCAGTCCGCCCGTCGAAGGTGCCGTGCCCGATGAACACGATCCAGAGCGGTTCGGTTGTGTCAATTGAAATCGATGCAGCAATCGCGGCCGTGAGTTGTTCCAGGTCAACCGTTGAATGATCAACAGCACCGATCACAGTGCAGTCAGCAGCGGCTTGTTCCGCTGCGAATTTCCATCGAGCTGCCCATGACTCAAATGCCGTGCGGTATTCGTGCGTACCAGGAGCCCCGATGACAACGATTACTTCCTGACGTGCTGAATTCGGTGGCGTCGCAGGTTCCTGAGCGACGACGGCTTGAAAAGTACAAAGCAGGCAGACGATGTACCGGAGGGCTGACGCCCACCGCTCGCCAACCGAAGCGAACATGTGAATCACGGCAGTCCCCTTCGGCGGCGGAGCGTCCAGTCTGTGGCAAGGCAAGCGATGGCGAACAGGAAGATCCACCATGAATGCCAGATCGGCCATGACCAGATCTCGACCAGCGGAGCGTGGCTTTGCGGCAGACTGGCGACGAAGCTTTCAAGGTTGCTCAACGCCACTGTGCGACCGCCAGTCGTTTTTGCCAGCTCCTCGAGAAACGTGTGATCGACCTGAACCGATTTCATTTCCTTCTGATCCGGCTGACTGGCCCAGCCTGTGGCAGCGGTCAATGGCACCGCGGCAGTGTCGTCCGAAACAGTCGCAGAGACGGAAACCCGCCACGCGCCCGGCTGGCTGGCGGCGATCGATGTTTCAAACTGTCCTGCCACCGCGTCCGAAGGTTCTCCTGTGAGTTCAAATGTCTGTCCATCCGGTCCGACGACTGAAAACCTGACGTCGGCATTTTCGCGTGCTTCAAAATCGGTGCCGCGCACAAACGCGGTCAGCTTGACTGATCCTGTGCCGAGCGTCGGATCTTCCTGGACGACAACATCCATGCGTTGCGGCACATCTGCCACCAGCCAGCGAATCATTTGCCGACTTGCACGTGCGTGGTCAGCCAGATCTTCCGTCGGCGTACCTGGGGGATGTGACGCCCCGTTGTCCAAATCGGCACCTGCACCGGGTACATCAAGTCCATGGAGTTTTCGCAGTCCTTCGCTCAGGCGCCAACGCCAAAAGTCACCAACGCACAAGGCTGCGGTTCGCCCTTTGCCGAATCTCTGCACGACCAGCGCCGGCCAGCGATTCTCGTCTGCATCCTGAACCTCAGCCATCACGACAGCCCCCGGACGAACAAACGCCGCGGAATTCAGGGTCAGAAACTCAGGCATCGATTTCAGTCGCTCTTCTTCAGCCACTTCATCGGATCGCAGCCGCACCCACGGCTCAAGCCAGCCATCACGAGTCAGACTCAGGCGCACGCCGGAGGTGGGCGATTTCATTTCCCGGCTGAGATCGATCGGCAGCATCTCTCCAATCGGCGTACGATCGAAGTCGCCCTGACGAAATGATTCCTGGCCCCCCATCATCAGCAAACCACCGCCACGTCGCGAGACGAAGTCGTAGATGAGTTTCATCTGATCGGCAAGAAAGAAATCGGCTTCGAGATCGTCCAGGATGATGGCATCATACTGGAACAGATCCTCGGGTTTTTCCGGGAATCCGCCGCGCAGTTCCTCATCGTCTTTCGTCCCGACACGCACAAGTACCGGCTCGTCGTATTCTTCGACAGTCTCCGGATCGGCTTTGTCGAATCCACGAAACAGCGAATTCGATGACTCACCCTCACGGCCTCGAAAGTCAAATTTCGCTTCCTTCCGTGCGATGCGAATCAGCGCCACCATCTGCAGTTGCGGATCCGTCTCGACCGCGCGCTTCAGAAACTTGAATTCCCAGTTCGGGCGACCGGACACGTAGAGCACTCGACGCGGCATCGTATTGCGTTCGACGGCCACGAGTTGCTCGTTATTGACGCTGGTTGCTTCCGTTGTGACGTCGGTGCCTGCCGCACTTTTCAGTGCAGCCTTGAGGCGATAGAAGACGGTGCCACCTTCTTTCGGACGGTGACGAAATTTGAGAGGCGAAGGATCGTTCACGTCCCGGCTTTGCGTTTCGATGGGCGTGCCTTCAGCGTCCAGCAGAGTGATGGCGACCTGGCCCGACGTCACGTTGACGGTTGCCGGTTGCACCTGAATCGTGACGGGTGCGTCATCGAACGCCGTCTGCGTGATGGAAAAACTTCCTACGCCCACATCGGGTTGCGATGAGTCATCCGGAGGCAGAATCGGATACACGGGTGGCATGCCGGCGAACTCGTCCAATGAACCGGTGGCGTCTGTTGCGATTCCGTCAGAAAGCAGAATGATGCCCGCGAGCGGCTGTCCTTCGTAGCGCTGCTTCAGTTGGCGCAGTGCGGTTTGCAGACCGGAAGCCGTGCCGTTGAATTCAACAGGGTCAAAGCGATCGACCTGTTGCAATCGATCGGCAACCGTGTAGCGTCGCAGTTCGAAATCCTGACCCAGTTGATTCAGCCAGCCAACGGGCTCTGACTTCTCACCTTGCTTCAGCGATTCTGCAAATGCCTCAGCTCGCGTTGCGCCCGCCGAGCCTGTCGTGACCAGATGGCTGCGACTAATGTCGGCGACCACCGCCACCACATTTGCACCCGAACGCGGTCGTGAACTGCTCCACAGCGGATTGACGAGGCAGATGCATAACAGAACCCAGCCTAAGACTCTCAGGATCGGCCCAAGCGGTGATTGTGCCAGTCGTTTCCGATTCAGGACCAGCGCCAGCAACACGCCGACGATCGCCACCACCACCGCTGGAAGAATCCAGTTGCGATCACCGATCGTCAGGCTTGCGAGTGGAAGGGGCATTTTGGATTTTGGATTTTGGATTTTGGATTGAGGATTGAGGAATTCCGTCTCAATCCTCGCTCCTCTTCAAGCCACCGCTTCATTTTTCGGATGCTCAACACATGCGAGCAGTCGGTCCACGAGTGAATCAACGGTGACGCCCTGGGCTTCGGCGCGATAGTTGGGAAGGATGCGATGTCGCAGAACGGGCTTTGCAAGGGACTGGATGTCTTTTGTTGAGACGTAGCTTCGTCCATCGAGCAATGCCTGCGCTTTTCCGCCGAGAACCATATACTGACCAGCTCGCAGGCCAGCACCCCAGGAGACGAGTTCATTAATAAAATCGGGAGCCCCTTTTTGATGGGGGCGTGAGGCAGCCGCCAGGCGGACGGCGTAGCGAATGACGTCATCGGCGATCGGAACGCGCTGCACGACCTGATGAAATTCGCGAACGATGTCGCCCGAAAACAGCGACTTGATTGGCAGGAAATTCCTGGACGTCGTCTGCTGCACTACAGCCACTTCTTCGTCTTCCGGCAGGTAGTCGATCAGGACATTGAACATAAACCGGTCAAGCTGGGCTTCAGGCAGGGGATACGTGCCTTCCATTTCGATCGGGTTCTGCGTGGCAAGAACGAAGAACGGTTCATCCAGCGTGTAGCGTTGTCCGGCTGCGGTGACCTGATGTTCCTGCATGGCTTCCAGCAGTGCCGACTGTGTCTTGGGTGGTGTGCGGTTGATTTCATCCGCCAGCAGCACGTTGGAAAAAATCGGTCCGGGGATAAACCGCATCGCGCGGCCACCAGCGCCGTCTTCTTCCAGAACTTCCGTCCCGGTAATATCGGCCGGCATCAAGTCGGGCGTAAACTGGATGCGGTTGAACTTGAGGTCGAACAACTGAGCGATCGATTTGACGAGCAGCGTTTTTGCCAAACCCGGTGCTCCTGTGATCAGACAGTTGCCACCGGCAAGCAGAGAGATCAGTAACTGTCGGACGACATCTTTCTGGCCGACGATGACGCGGGACAATTCGGTATCGATTTGTTTTCGGAACTGCCGCAGAATCCCGATGAGTTCACGTTCTCGTTCAGGAGTGAGTTCTGTGTTCTTCGTCATTGACCTGCTTTCAATGTGTCATGGCATAGAAGATGACATTGATCCCCAATGGATACGCTTTTTTCTCGGAAAACTCTTTGAAGTACCAGGGGTCTTCGCCTTCTCGTTCCCAGCCGTCGCCAAGATCCGTGTTATGCCCGATAAACGCCATCATGCGTCCGTTGTCGTCGTACACAGCGCGGTAATGAACCTCTTCGGTGCCGTATCCCTGAGCCGAGTAGATTTCGCCGTTTGCCATCTGATGTGCGAATCCGATCGCGGGAATCTGCGGTCGTTCCTTCAGATCATAGACGCAGTGAAAGACCGGGTGTTCGAGCGGAATGTCTTCCCATTTGCGATCAGGAAAAACCTGCTTCAGTTCGCGTTCAAAACCTTCCCATTCTTCGTCGCCCCAGAAGTCATCCACCATCAGAAAGCCGCCGTTGAGCAAGTACGCTCTCAGGGCTTTACGTTCTTCCTCTTCGAGATAAATGTAACCGGGTTCGATCAGGTAGATAAACGGGTAGTCGAACAGCCGGGGATCAGTCAGTTCAATGATCAGGCCGTCCGGATCCGTATGGATCGAAGTCAACTGCTGCAGTCGATACGAAAAATTCAGGTCGGCATCAGGGTAATCCGTCTGCCAGCCCCAGCGACCCATTGACCGGTATCGAATGCGGACAAACGTAAACACGTCGTTCCGGAATTTTTCGTCCAGTTTCCAGTCCGGCACGCCGTTTCTCTGCACGCGGCCATCAGCCCCCTGGAAGTCCCGATAACGCCCGCGCTGTCCCCCGAACTGCGCAAATGCAGCGGCAGTACAGCAGACCGCCAGCACGGCGATCAATACGACTCCGTGGCGTCGATTCATATTTTGAACCCTCGACGTCGCCCAATGAAAACGTGTGTTTGCAGGAACACAAGTTGTCGCAGATTCAGGAGTGAATTGCTACTGTCGGCGTGGTGTGTAGGCCGGACCAAGCGCAGCGCCGTTCCGGCAATTGCCAGACACCTGCCGGAACGGCGCTACGCTTGGTCCGGCCTACCACTTCACGGCGTTGTCCGAATTGGCTACTTTGGAGCTTGGGACCGCTGGAGGACTTTCGATGCCGCTTCTTCCAAAGCCTTCTGCTGTGCTTCCATTGCCTCTCTCTGCTGTTTCCTCATGCCTTCCTGAGCATCGATCATGCGAGCAAGCATGTGGTTTGCCAACGCTTCACCGACTGCAGCCTGCACGAGGATTCCGCTTTCGTCTGCCTGCACGGTCAACGAGGCCTGCTGCGCACCGCCGAGATCAAACGCACGCTGCATGATGGGATTCGGTTTGTCGCTGTCGGCGTTAGATCCAAACATGAATCCGACCCCAATCGGATTTGGTGGAAACCACCACGCATTTTCATCCAGCCAGTGTGGCAAGGGAGCGATGCCGGAGGGATCTTCCTGCGGATACGCCAGCCAGCGTTTCATGTCGATATTTGCAGTGATCAGCGGTGTGCGGTACGCCAGCCCGCCTGCGTTGCAGCGATCGATGGATTGTCGCAGGATTTCATTGGCATTTTCGGCACCTGCGGCAAACCACAAGCGACTGCCTTCGTGCATCAAATACACATGACTGATCCTCATGCCGGACACAGCGGCAAATCCTTCAACTTCTCTCTGTGGCAGGACGAATCGAATCAAGGGACGTCCGTCGTCTTCTGACAACGTAATCATTTCTCCGATATTCGGGTCGCCACTGCCAGTGTGCGTCATGAAATGATGCAGGCTGTGCAGCAGTCTGGGATTTT
>JANOUN010001131.1:0-3063 GCA_031416875.1 Planctomycetota bacterium
CTGCAACTGGACGTATCGCAGATTCGCATTTCTGCCGACGATCAATTCGACACAACCGACGTGCAGCCCTGCGATGTCTTCCGTGGCGGATGTTGTTTCTTCGAGCAATGTTGCTCGAGCGCCGTCTTCAAGGATGATCAAAGTATGGCCGAATTCCGCAACGCTGTTGCGACTGTGGGCGATCAGGCTGTGCAGCGGCAGTGCGACTTCGACATTGCGTGGCACGTATAAGAGTGTTCCGCCAGTCCAGAAGGCGGCGTGCCATGCGGAGAATCGGTCGGATTCCGGTCGCACGGCCTGCTTCATGAAGTACGGTTCGAGCAGTTCGCGATGGCTGGTGAGTAACGTCGTGAGTTCACCAAACAGCACACCCTGAGATTCGATCACATCCGACACATTTGACTGCGTGCATTGACCATTGACATGCGAGATCGCTCCACCGAATTCAGTTTTATCGCTGAGCAATGTGTCGATCGCTGACGTATCGGCGGCGGCGGACGATGGCCGAAATCTGCCAGCATTGAAGACACGCAGATCAACGCGTTTGAATTCTTCCGGATCAAGATCTTCCTGCAGCAGATTTTGATAAGTCTCAAACGCCACCCGCCGCGCGTCGGTGATCCATGATGGTTCGTTACGCGCTGCAAGGAATTGTTCGAAGATTTCAGTGCTGAAGCCGATGCGGTTGAGGTCGATGGTTGCGGAAGACATAACTGATTCAGCCAACATGATTAATTCTATGGATGACGAACGTCCACAGGCCTTATTTGGCCCTGCGATGCTCTCAACACACGGAGAACAATAATCGTATCGTCGTTAACAGTAAAAACTGCTCGGTAACTACCGCGTTTTCCCTTACCAATCAGAGCGTCGCGTATCTCATATGGAAAGGCGTCATTCTCAAGCGACAGGGGGTAACTTTCGGGATTCGATGAAATCTGGCTGATCTGCCGCTGAACAACAAGATGCCACTCCAAGGCTTCGTCTGTCGAATGATTCGTTGCCCACCAGAGCAAATTTCGAAGGATATCGTCTTCGGCTTCCGGCTGCAGCCTAATGCTGAGCAACATCCGCCACCCTCTGAATCAGCTTCTCGCGAATATCGTCCATGGCTTCATCAAGTGGCCTCCCCATGCCAGCCTCCATCTGCCGAACGCCTATTCTGATCGCTTCGACATTGCGCTGATATTCCAACGCCGCCATCGCTTCGTCGAACGTCGATTGTTCGACGAGGACAAAACGACGGTCTGACCCCGGCACTTCGACGGCAAGTGGTTCGCCATCGCTTTTGATCAACGCCTGGGCAACTTCTTCGTTGAGTTTTACCATCGCTATTCTGGCTCCTGTGAAGTGACCACCAATCGTACTGAAGGATGTCGCACAGCTGCGCGCCAACAAGATCACCCTACGGAACCTTCCATCTGCAGTTCGATCAAACGATTCATTTCCACTGCATATTCCATCGGCAGTTCTTTGACGAGTGGCTCGATGAAGCCCGTTACGATCATGGCGGACGCTTCAGCTTCCGTCAGGCCGCGACTCATCAGATAGAACAATTGCTCTTCGCCGATCTTCGAAACGCTGGCTTCGTGCTCAATGGACACGTCCTGTTCTTCGATTTCGATGTAAGGATAGGTATCACTGCGGCTGGCCGAGTCCAGAATCAACGCATCACAGACGACATTCGAACGGCAGTTCTTCGCGTCTTTGTGAACTTTCACCAGACCACGATAGCTGGAGCGCCCGCCGCCTCGGGAAATACTCTTGCTGATAATGCGGCTGGATGTGTTTGGCGCACAATGAACCATCTTGGCACCGGCGTCCTGATGTTGTCCCGGCCCGGCAAACGCAATCGACAGCGTTTCGCCTCGTGCGCCCGGCTCCATCAACCAGATCGCAGGATACTTCATCGTCAGTTTGGAACCGAGATTTCCGTCGATCCATTCCATCAGCGAATCACCGTAGGCCATGGCTCGCTTCGTGACCAGGTTATACACGTTGCTCGACCAGTTCTGGATCGTGGTATAACGACACCGCGCGCCGCGCTTGACGACGATTTCAACAACCGCCGAATGCAGGCTGTTGCTGCTGTAGGTCGGAGCCGTGCAGCCTTCGACGTAGTGCACGGAAGCACCTTCATCGACGATGATCAGTGTGCGTTCAAACTGTCCCATGTTCTGGCTGTTGATGCGAAAATACGCCTGCAGCGGGAATTCAATTTTCACGCCCTTCGGGATGTAGATAAACGAACCGCCAGACCATACGGCCGAATTCAGCGCGGCAAACTTGTTGTCGCCGGGAGGAATGATGGTCGCGAAATACTCACGAAACAATTCAGGATGATCCCGCAGTGCAGAATCGGTGTCGGTGAAAATCACGCCTTGCTTTGAGAGGTCCTCCTGCAGGCTGCCATACACAACCTCGGAATCGTACTGGGCTTTGACTCCGGACAGGTACTTCTTTTCTGCTTCCGGAATTCCCAGTCGATCGTAGGTTCGACGAATATCTTCCGGAACATCGTCCCACGAAGTCTCCTGCTCGTTCGCAGCCTTCATGTAGTAGAAAATGTCCTGAAAATTCAGGTCACTCATGTCGCCGCCCCAATTGGGCATGGGGCGTGATTCAAAAATGGCGAGTGAATCCAGGCGGAAGTTGGTCATCCATTCCGGCTCACCCTTCATTTCTGAAATCTGGCGGACAATCTGTGGGTCCAGCCCTTTGCGGCTTTTGAACGCATAGTTATCCATTGAGTCATGGAATCCGTACTTGTACGAACCAAACTCAACGTCTGACTTCCTGGCATCAGGCTTTACAGGGGCATCTGTGGACATGGCTGACTCGCTTAGTGTGATAACACAAACTTCAAAATCTGTCTGATCGCGGAACACGCTGCCAGACCGGCAAAGAGTCCATCAGGACTAGTGCTCTGTCAAGGCTTGCAAAAGGGGTCAGGAACCAATAGCCAAATGGCCCAAAGGGTGCTCCGCACTATTGGTTCCTGACCCCTTTTCCAAGCCATACTCCTCGTTTCATTGCTGACAGAGCACTAGACTGCTGCCGCTT
>JANOUN010001132.1:0-4002 GCA_031416875.1 Planctomycetota bacterium
AGACGACAGTCATCATGCGTCAGATCAGCATACGGTTCCTTTTGTTAAGTTCCGTAGGCCGGACCACGCGAAGCGCAGTACCGGCAATTGGCCGACCTGCCGGAACGGCGCTGCGCTTGGTCCGGCCTACAGATTCAACGCCAAATCGTTGGCTTGACAGAGCATTAGTTTCTCATCACCGACTCATCCAGGTTCAGAATTAAATTTGCAATCATCGTCCACGCCGCAGTCGCGAGATCGGCGGCAACTTTCTTCGGTTCTGATTCACCAACGTGAATTGCTTTGGTCGCTGCGGTGGCGTCAGCGGCAAACATCTCCAACTGCGTTTGCAGCGCGGATGTCACAATCCGAATTTCGTCTGCGGTTGGTTTACGCGACAGGACGGTCCGATACAAAAACTCCAGACGAGAATTTGTATCCGCGCCACCTTCTGCAAGAACACGTTCCGCGAGGGCTCTGGCGGCTTCAAAGTGCTGCACATCATTCATCAACTGCAACGCCTGCAGAGGCGTATTGCTGCGTTCCCGGCGGGAACAGAACTGTTCGCGATTCGGGCCATCAAAGTTTGTCATGAATGGCGGCGGTGCCGTGCGCTTGATGAAACAGTACAGACTCCGGCGATAAAGATCTTCGCCGTGGTCCTGCATGTAGAACCGCGTGTTACTGTTTTCGTAGCCGACCGGTTCCCAGATATCCGGCGGTTGATACGGCATCACTCCGCGACCGCCCATGGCTGAATTCAGAAGTCCGCTCACAGCCAGCGCATTGTCGCGGAGCTGTTCGCCATCGAGTCGCAAACGCGGGCCGTGAGCCAGTAGGCGATTTTCAGGATCCAGCTGATGCAGATCATGGCTGGTTGCCGAATCCTGACGAAACGTCGCTGAAGTCAGCAGGAGCCGGTACAACTGTTTCGTGTCCCAGCCGGATTCACGGAAATGAACCGCCAGCCAGTCGAGCAATTCCGGATGGCTGGGCAGACTGCCCCGTGTTCCGAAATCGTCGCTGGTCTTCACCAGGCCGATACCAAACAACTGCTGCCAGACGCGATTGACCGTAACGCGCGTCGTCAACGGATTTTCTTCAGCCAGCAACCATCGCGCCAGATCCAGGCGATTCGCACGCTGATCGGCAGGGAATGGCTGGCCGTCCGCAGTTTTGAGCGGAGGAAATTCCGTCGGAACACGCGGCAACACTTTTTCGCCGGGTTTGTCGTATTGACCTCGCAGCATGATAAACGCATCGCGCGGTGCGGGCAGATCATTGAAAACAAACGTGCCAGGAATCGCACCGTTGAGATCCACAACATTTTGATCGGCAATGGCCGCCGCTTCACGAAGCTGGGCGATCGGCGATTCAGAGATTCGCTGCACGTTCTGCTGCCAGAATCGCAGCAATTTGCTGCGTTGTTCTGCGGTGACAGAATCGCTCGGCCCAGCAACCAGCAGCGGGCGAAGCTCGCCACTGATGCCTGTCGGATTCGTCCCTTTGCTTATTTCCCACCAGCGTTCAAATGACGACAATGGATCCTTCGCACGATCCGTCTTTCCCGCGATGCACATGTCGTCGATCCATACCTTGCCGCCGTGCTGAATCAGTACCATGCTCTTCACGAGGGCACCGGCCTTTGAACCTGCGGTTTCGAACGGCACTGAAACCTGAATCCATTCATCCGCAGCTGGAATCGGTCCCATGTCGGCATCGGCTTGATCGAAGCCGATTGTTGATTTGTCGCCCCAGACGACGCGACGATTTCCGCCATCGTTGTACTGCACCGCAAACGCGGTCGGAAGGTTGTAGGGATCAATTCGCAGCGCGAATTCCAGTCGGCCTTCATGCGGCACAACGACAGGAATCAGCGTGAAATCCATGTTCAGGTCATACTGTGATCCATACGCCAGTTCGATCACACGCCGCCCGGACTTCGCCCCGAATTCCGGATCAAGCCGCCATGTCGTGTCATTTCGCGATGTGTTGCGTGTATTGGTCCCGAGCGTAAAAGCATCGTCGATGAGTACGTCACTGACTTCGATCATGTTGGCGGCAGGTTCGGCGGCCTTCGCGGGATCGGAGTACTCAGCAGTTGCATCCTCAAGGGCTTTCTTTGCGGCACTGGCTTGTTGCTGAGCTGCTTCCAGAGCAGCTTTCTGTTCGGGCGTCGGCACTTTCAGGAATGGATTCGTCGTGCTGATATTGCCGTCCATTGCCGGATCGGACGTCGAATAGAAGAACGAATACATGGAATAGAAATCACGCTGAGTCACAGGATCGTACTTGTGGTCGTGACAAACGGCACAGCCCGCTGTGAGTCCCATCCAGGTCTGCATCGTGGTGCTGGTACGATCGACGGCGTAGCGATACAGCCATTCTTCAGCGATGGCTCCGCCTTCACTTGTCGTTACGTTGCAGCGATTAAATCCGGTGGCGATGAGTTGATCCTGAGTCGGTTCCGGAATCAGATCGCCCGCGAGTTGCCATTTTGTGAACTCGTCAAACGGCAGATTCTGATTGAAGGCTTTCACAACCCAGTCACGATATGCCCACATCTCGCGTTCATTGTCCAGATGCAGACCGTGAGTGTCCGCATAGCGTGCCACATCCAGCCATTGCCTTGCCTGTTCTTCCCCAAAATGTGGCGAAGCCAGATATCGTTCCACCATTTTCTCGTACGCATCGGTGGAGGCATCATTCAGGTACTCGTCCACATCCGCAATCGTCGTCGGCAGTCCCGTGAGCGTAAATGCCACGCGGCGAATCAGCACTTCGCGATCCGCCTCGCGCTGTGGGGTGAGTTTCTGTTGCTCCAGCTTTGCCATGATGAACGCATCGACTGGATTTCGCACCCATCCCGGAGTGAGGACGTCGGGAATCATTGCCGACTTTGGCGGCTCGAACGCCCAGTGCTTCTGATACGGTGCGCCCTGTTCGATCCAGCGACGCAGCGTGTCTTTTTCCGCATCGGTCAGCGATTTTTTTGATTCTGGCGGCGGCATCAGGACATCAGTGTCGGTACTGGTAATGCGGCTCCAGAGTTCACTGCCCGCCAGATCACCCGGCTTAATGGCGATCAAACCATCGTGCTCAGCATAGGCACCTTCTGCCGTATCGAGCCGCATATCGGCCTTGCGCGTCTTAACGTCGAAACCATGACATTCAAAACATTTGGCCGCCAAAATGGGTCGCACATCACGGTTGAATTGAATCTCGTCCTGCGCCTTCGCGATGGGAGTGAGAGTGAACAGCAACGGGCCAGTGCAATAAAGCAAAAACGTTCTGCGATTCCACATCAGACAGACTCCGGAAATCGGTATTCAACAGCAAACCTCTATGATACCGATTCCTTCGCCGCGCCGCGACGGTTTCCGAATAATTCGTTTGTTCGCGATTCGCAGGAAAACGCACGGCTCTCTGCTGACTTGTCAATCCATGTGGCAGCGATGAGTCCTGATGCATTTGCAGCACGTCGCAAATACCATCATGAATTCGACAACCGAATTATGGACAAACGAATGAAGCCATGCACATTGGATCGAGAAACTCGGCGGGTTCTGAGCGTGGGATAAGCTTCCAGCTTGTCATTGCCGTTCAAAAACCATGAAGTCTTTTCAATCGACGCCAGTCTGGAAACCTGGCCCGCGTCGAATTCAGACCGCTGGGTCGTCGTGCGCCTGCCGCGGGTCAGTTGTCGTAGTCGATCACAATCATGCCGTTGGCAGACTTGATGTCCACTTCATACCTGCCGTAATCCAGGCTGATGCGAGTGCGGCATGGCGAAACTTGCAGATCGCGCAGAGGGCAAGCTGGAACGAAGATCTGCACATAGACCAGCCGTTCGTAGATCTCGTGTACACACATGTTCGGGTCACGTACGGCGATGATCATGGGGACCGCATTCGGAGCAATATTGCATTCATCCTCCACCTTGATGCATGTTGCCAGCAGGACCTGACAGTCAACAAACTGACCCAGCTCGAATGGGGTTGGTGCGATCTGTAGATACGCGGG
>JANOUN010001133.1:0-3360 GCA_031416875.1 Planctomycetota bacterium
CTGTCGAAAACCGGTTCGCCGCAGCCAAATCAGAAAGAAGCAATTTACCGGATCGAAGCCAGCACGGGGAAACTCTTCAAGGTCGCTGATGAACTGTATAAGCCAAACGGACTTTGCTTTTCGCCCGACTACAAGAAACTCTACGCAGCCGACACTGGCTGGTCACACTATAAGGAAGCGTCGAAGTCCATTCAGGTCTGGGACGTCGTGGATGCAAAGAAACTGGCCAACGGGCGTGAGTTCGCATCCATGAATCTGGAAATGCCCGACAAAACCATCAAGGCCGGTTTCGCGGACGGTATCCGTTGCGACGTCCACGGCAACATCTGGGCCAGTGCGGGCTGGGTCGGTGAAGGTTACGACGGAGTCCACATCTTTGCCGCTGAAGACGGGGTTCGGATCGGTCAGATTCTTCTGCCGGAAATCTGCAGCAACGTGTGTTTTGGCGGGACCAAACGCAATCGTCTGTTTATGACAGCCAGCCAGTCCGTCTATGCGGTCTACGTGAACTGCAAGGGTGCACATCACTGCTGAAGCCCTTCGTTCGGCTCGTCACGATCGTCACGCCAGGTCAGCTTTGGCTGGTCATTCAGGTTTGCCTGATCTGGCTGACGCGCGAATCTGAACTTCGGGATCGCCGAATTTGCGCAGGGAAGCAACTTATGACTCCGGAATCTGATGAGACATGATAGGTTTCAGGCAATCGCGGTTTGAGCTGTGGTGTCACAGATGTCTGCCGTTCATCAAACTCCGGAGTTAAAGGAACCTTCCTATGAGCCGACAATTCTGCAGTCTGGTGCTGTGCGGACTGCCATGTCTGACGATTGGTTTGTCCACACAGGCCCTTGGTAGTGATCGCCAGACCATGCACACCGTCAGCCAGGCCATTCCAGTTGATGGCGGCTTTGGCGTGACGCCTCAAATGATGCACCCGATGATGCATGACGAGGGCATGCGCGACGCTTACCCGGATCACCGCATGCCTGAGGAACCAGTCGGACCAGGTCCACAGGGCGGTGCCCAGCTGGAAATCATCCCGCCTGGCACACTGGGTCAGACATACACTCGAGTTTCACATCCGATTCCACTCGACAAACATCCTCGCACCGGAATGCTGGCCGTCAAAGACAACGGCACAATCCCGTATCTCACAGTGGGGATCATGGGCGGCGTCAAGATGAAGAACGGAATCTGGCTGTTCGAATCAACTCGACCGCTTGATCCCGGTGCCTGTCAGATCGTCCGTGTCGAAGCTCGCCAGACACCACAGGATGTTGAACCCTATGCCACCCGCTTCGTGCGGCTCATCCCTGGCCGTATTGTGTATCTGGACTTTTGATGCGTTGCTCAACAGCACTGTTGATGCTGCCACAAAGTTCTGCCATAGAGTGCTGTGACTGAATGATCCCGTCGATCCAACAACTTCCGCAATCCCGATCGTACCCGCTGCGATCTGGATTGCGGCGTTTCTATGCAAGGGCCAATGATTAACGCATCCTGGCTTAACGGGGCCTGAAATTTGAAAACGTGGCCGGGCGAATCGGTGGGGCGGGAATGACTTCAAGGGGAGGGTCTGTGGAATTCGCCGAACTGGAAGTCGCGGCATGCATTGGTGCACGCTGCTGCTTCAGGGCTGAGAGCTCCTGTTGCACTTCCTGCAATCGCATCTGTGCATCAGCCAGTGACGGATCTGCTGTGACTGCGTCGCGGAAAAGAGTCGCACAGGATCGCAGATTGTTTTCGTATTCAATCAGGCCCAGCTTGTAGTTTGCTGCTGCTTCACCGACTGCCAGAGTCAAATGGGGTTTGGCCGCGGTGAAGTCCCCCGAACGAGCGAGTGCGACTCCGAGGGCAAGCTGCACTGGCTGCAGTTCCGGATCGACGGCGGCGGCAGCGGCAAGGATGCGCACAGCCTGCGGCCACTGTTCGCGTGTGGAATAGACAGATGCGAGATGCACGGCGAGTGCGGGCTGTCGTCCAGCCAGCTCAATGAGCTGTTTCAGCTGCGAATCGGAATTCGCGGGAATGTCCGGAAACGCTGCGCCGCTCTGTGTCGGGACTGGTCGAAGAGAGTCGACTGACGCCGATGGACTCAAATCATTTTCGAGTCTGGTCACGACCAGACAATCTGGCAGCGCTTCTTTCAGCAGCTGCGTGCCTTCTGCCGTCACACCTGTATTCAGCAGACTCAGCCCCTTCAGCGTCTTGATCGAAGTCAGATACGGAATTGAAATATCCGTGACGGTCGTATTGTTTAATGAGAGATATCGCAGATTGGCCCACTGAGACGCCTGCACTAACCCGTCGTCAGTAACGGCCGTGTTTGAGGCATCCAGGAGCACCAGCGAAGAAATCTGAGCGAGTGACGTCATTCCCACACTGGAGATTCGCGTGCCCTTCAGTTTCAGAGACTGAAGATTCGGAAGTTGTTGCAGAACAACCAACGATTCATCATGAACCTGAGTCCCTGTCAGGTCCAGTTCTTTGATCTCCTGGAAAATCTCAATCGAAGCCAGCGTTTCGTCAGTGATATCGCTGTATGACAGATCAGCCTCCACAATTGCACCATTGTCGTTGGCACGCAGTTTCCCTCGCAGTCGGCGAAATAATTCTGCGACGTCGATGTCTGACTGGACGGCTGGATCTGCGTCCTGGGTGGCAACCGGTGACTCGAGTGATTGGTCCTCGGAACTGAATTGCGATCTGGTGGACGCAGGTGGAGTGAATCCAGACTGTACTGCGTTGTGAACTGCACATGACTGCGTCGCACTGGAATCAGGTCGATACGCACGCTGTGGATACCTGCGATACGCCGTCGTCTGACATCCCATGATCGTGACGGAGCCGACGACGACCAGAAACTGCCAGGCAAATCGAGTCTGTGCGCGACGTTTATGCATTCCGGACATCCGTGCCACCTGCTGTATTCAATGCCTGATGAATCAGGCATCCGCGAATCCAATCGCATGCCTGAAATCTCGAAACAACCACATGCTGAATCGGCAGGCGTTGTCAGTAAAAACAGCACGACCGTTGCAAAATCGCCGAAAGTTACAGGTCCGAGTCAGATGAACCACGCAGACGTGTTGCCTGCAACAAAACGATTCTGCAGTTAGCATCAATGAAAGTGATCACTAGCGCACAGGACTAGGGAGAACTCCACAAAATGGGCGTTCTCCGAAAAGATGCTTCAATCAGTCGGTGTCATCACAGTCTCTGCAACCGGAAGATGTTCACATGGTGTTGCGAATTTGAATCTGCTCAGAGGCATCACTTCGGGCGATTTTGCAACATGTGACCTAGGTTGTTGCAGGAAGGTTGCATTCCGTCATGCGGAGAATGTTCGGTCAGGCATTGAAC
>JANOUN010001134.1:0-7411 GCA_031416875.1 Planctomycetota bacterium
CCGACGACAGCTTCGGCAAGCTGGTGGCGTTCGGCCTGGGCGGGGTACTGGTCGAAGTTCTGAAGGACATTACCTTCCGCCTGGCGCCTTGCACCCAAGAAGACGCGTTTTCCATGCTCGACGGCATCCAGGCCGCCGAGATGCTCAAAGGCATCCGCGGCAGCGAGCCGGTCAACCGCGAGGCCCTGGCCAACCTGATCGTCCGCGTGAGCCAGCTGATCAGCGATTTCCCGGAGATTTCCGAACTCGACCTGAATCCGGTGTTTGCCAGCAAGGACAGCGCGATTGCCGCCGACGTGCGCATCGTGGTCGATTTCGCGCCCAAAGCGCCACGCTACCGCCCGCCCGAAGACCAGGTGCTGGCCTCGATGAAACGCATCATGCAGCCCAAGATCCCGCCACATCTGCCCAAATCCCGGGTCGATGTCGATAAACACCCTCCGCCGCACGAGGCCGAGGATTTCTTCGTCATTCAGATACCCCATCACGTTCAAAAGCAGATCGGCCTCCGCCGCCCGCTCCAGCACCTGCTCGCGCGGCACGCCAAACACTTTTTCGCCGCGGTTATAGTTCAGTGAGAAGTTTGACGTAGGATGGGCATTCCTGCCCGTCACTTGTCGGGCAGGAATGCCCAACCTACTTTCTGAAAGCCCGTATTCATTCATTACCTTAAGGAAGTACCGCAGATTCTCCGACTCTTCGACTGTCGCTGGCTGCCCCGCCGCATCCACACACATCTCCGGCTCCAGCCGGTCCAGAAACAGTACGTCCCACCCCAGCCGCCGCAAGCCGAGCAAAAACTGCAAATGCAACCACGTCAAACCCCCTTGCTTCGGCACTTGTGCCAGAGATCCGGAATACAGAATTGACCCACCCATATCAGATTCCTCTCGCGCGTACTGCGCAAGCTCCCGGATAGTTTACGCTGCGCGTTAATGTGTCATCTCAGCCGGATGCGAAGCGGATCAATTCAACTACGGATCTTTATGAGTGAAGGTCTTCGGTGATTGATTCAGTTCCGCCTTCGCCCCCGAGATCATCGCATGAATGATATGCGGCTGACCATCTTTCAGATTAGCGGGAGTCGGATAACTGAACCCATGTCGCCCATCGCCGACTCCCTTGTTCAGAAGGTCTTTACGCAGCCTGTCTGCCGGTATGGTCGTAAGAAGCTTTAAATATTATGCACTGCGCACTGCCGACATCGAGTTGTGGATAATGTGATGCCAGATGTTCTTTCAGGCCGGGATAATGGCCGAGCCACCACACTGCGGTAGCGGGAAACAGAAGGAATTCGGCACCACGTTGCCGCAGCGATTCCAGGTGAGCAATGACCTGGACACTGTCGGCCGGGTAGAAGCCGGCGAATTCACCGTCCGCCGTTTGAGGAAAGTGCCAGCCTTTGCGCCGAGGAAACCTGAGCAGATCGTCGTCCCCTTTGCTGGCGACTGCGACCACCGCGCCAACTGGGAGGTGTTTTTCCGCGATGCGGCGATTTTCGGCGATCAGCCGCTGGTATTCTGCAGGCCCCATTCGCAGAGATGCAGTGACGGTCCTCGATCTGCCTGATTCGTTCCCCGCCCGGCGCTGATTCGCATCGTCAGTGACAGCCGATGGTTGCTTTGGAAAGCCGGATGAGCGGTGCAATGGGCGAGACGACTGGTGCTCACCGATGGCCATCGCCGGATCATATTTCATATCCCGCGCGCCCTGAGTTCGAGCCCAGGCAAGAAATCCTTCGCGGTCGGCTCCACTCAGATCGGGAAAGACAGCGGCCACGTCGTATCGCACACGATAGACTTCGTGAAGAAAGGGGCTGAGATCCTGATAGTCGGCGGATGGAGTTGTGGCCCACACGAAAAATGAATTCCGTGCGTCGGCATCGAAGGGATTTCCGAAACGTATGCGAGTCTCCGGGTCGAGTTCCAGATACAGCGCCCGCATCAGAGCATGGATCGGTATTCCGTTGCAAAACCGGGAATACCCGTAGTTCCATGTGGTACTGACTGCGTAGCCATGATCGAGCTGCAGTCGGGCATAGTGACTCAGAAGCTGTGCCAAAGGCATTTCATCAACAATGGCAGTGCGCGTCTGGTGCTTTGACAGGACCTGCGGCCGCTTCGGATCGAACCCGCTGAAGTGAAAAAATGCCAGCGGTCGATCATTGACCAGAAATTGCTGACCATCGAACGTGAGGGGGCGCGAGTGCAGATTCCAGTACGCGACATTGTAAGTGTCATCGCGCAGGACCGATACGTTTTCGAAGAGACCAGGTACCAGAGTTATCCATTTTTGGTCGTAGAACAGCCCATTCACAGGATCAATTCGACATGAGTGCTGTAATCTCTCCTCCCACCATTTGAGGAACCTTTCCGATTCGTCGCAGGCCCGAATAGAAATGAATCCAAGGTTGTAGGCACCATCACGGAGAATATCCTGTTCCGAAGGCTTCAGCCCATCCATAGGAATTGGGTGGAGAAGATGAGGAGTCAGCACAACAGTCGACTGGCTCATCAGATTGAAGAGCTCAGTGAGCGGCCGGGTGATCAGGATCTCCGGATCAAAGTAAATCACATTTTGTTCTCCGTACTGTCGTATCAGTGCCAGCAGGAGACTGGGCTTCACTGCCGTCGACAATTCGGTCACGTCGTACTTGAAGCAAAGTTCGTAGAAGTACGGCACGTCGAGAACTTCTGGCCCGAGCACCTGAACGCCCTCGCCGAATTCGGTTCCCTCTGGCAGACCGTCGATGACAAGCGCGTAGAATCTACCCTCCGGATGGTGTTTCCGAAACGATGCTGCGAGAATGCGAGCATGAGAGAGGTAGTTGCGGCTGATGATCGTACAGGCAGCCTGTGTCGTCTTTCGACTCGCACGACTCTTGCTGCGTGGCATTTCAGATTTCGTTTCCGCCTGGACGCGTGTGCGCTGGACACGCACCGCTGGGGCTTTCTTCGCTCGAGGCGATAAGTCAGATTTCCTGGGCATTTCAGATCGTCAACTCCAAAGCGGATGATACAACGTCCACCGCTCACTTCGGTGGCTCACCTTCGAGAATCTCAAGCACCGTTGCGCCTGCAACGTCTCCCCCCGGTTGGATGCCCAGAAACGCGCAGGCCGTGGCGAATGTGTCTTCGGTTCGAATCGTTTTTCGATTCGAGAGCGTCAAGTCGTAGTCCTGCCGCAGGCCGGGGCCTGAGGCGATCCAGGGGATGAAGTGGCTGCGAGGGTCATTGGTGTCGTGACCCTTTTCCGCGCCGCCATGGTCGGCTGTCAGAATGGTGAGCGTGGAATCGGCCAGTGTCAGGTCGGTCAATGCGTCGAGCACAAGGCCGACCGCTTCGTCAGCCTGTGCAATTGCCGTCATCTGTTCCGGAGAACCCCAGCCGAATTCGTGACCCACGGTGTCCACACCGGGAAGATGCACGAACATGACCTGCGGACGGTGCTGGTGCAGGATGGATTCCGCACGCTCGGCGACATCCCGATCGGTGACCGGTTCGTCAGGTGGCAAATAAAAGTGGTCCACCGTGTCAGGCTTCAGGAACACTATGAATTTCATTTTTCCGGTAACCATGGCCGTGGAGTAGCCTGCCTGCTTCGCGACCTCGAAGAGCGTGGGTACATTCGGATACGATTGCTCAATGTATTCGTTCCAGGTGACACCGTGCTTTTCCGACGGAGTGCCAGTGAGCATGCTCACGTGACACGGGAGGGTATAGGCTTCAGGCGTGGTTTCGGCCCAGAAAGAAAAGCTTCCCGATTTGCAGAGACCGCGGACTCGAGGCATCTCACCACGCAACAGCAGATCAGGCCGCAGGCCGTCGATACTGATGATCAGGACTCGGTCAATCGCCGGTATCGGGCGCTCAACGAACTTCGGCGGGCGAGGAATCTCGGGAGTTGAGACGGCCGTTGCGGCCGTGGCGACTGCTTCGATGGAGGCTGGCGCGGACTCGGTGTGCGATTGAGAACAGCCTGCGATGAGAGACACGATGCACAGCATCGCGATCAGGGGCACGGCAAACGCCCGGGGCGCATGGAGGATGATATTCCTTAGGTGTTTCATGACAGACCGACCTCCTGCAGCATTTTGGGCAGCACGACGTCGTAGCTGAAATACTCGCGGGCAATTTCGGCGGCGGCGCGGCAGTGGCTGGCATAGTCTGAATTGATGCTGTCCACGGCCGCCAGAATGTCGTCCATGGTGCTGAATCCGAAAAGACCGCGGCCCGAGGGAAGTACATTGCTGAAGCCCGTTTCCTGAGTGATCACGGGTCGACCGGCAGCGAGGTACTGGGCACTTCGTTCACTGAACCAGCCGCTGCGTAATCGCACGTTCTGGTCCTTGGCAACTGTAAATTCTCCGCGCGAGTCGGTGATATACCGCCGGTACGCATCCAGATCGGTGGAGAAATCCATTGACGGTCGGACCTGCCAGCCTTCTTGTTCCAGCAGGCAACGATCTTCATCGTTGTAACTGCTCAAAGCAAGTTCAAATTGTTGCGTAGTCCTGGAGGGCAGATCCAGGAACTTCAGGTATTCGTGATGTTTGCTCCAGGTGTAAACTTCGCCCTGGTATTTCACCTGGCCGCCCTGTCGCCAATTGCCGATTGTGGTGAACAGGGACGCCGCGCCATTCACGTGTGACTGCCAGAAATCCGGGACCACGACCGGACAGGAGGTTTTGAATGAAAACTGAACAGGCAGCGGAACCTGACAGTCGGGATGACCGTAATTCAGACCCCATGTAAAAAAACTGCTGTGAGGTTCAAGAAATGCAATTGCCTGTGCATCCTTGTGATACAGCTCGATTTCGAGTTCCACCGGATCGGTTTCAAGATACATGAGACGGCCTGTGGCGCTGTGCTCGGGTCGCGGTACGGTGCCGCCGTGAAAATTGATGATGAGATCCGCCGACTGGTAAAGCTGCTGGAGCTGACTTTCCGACATTCCGTAGCAGCGGCCGTCGTCATGCAGGGCGTGGAAGGCCCATTTGTCCCCCAGATCAAAACGCCGCATGACTTTGTCGATGAACGCCGCGGCCAGCGCGGAGCTGTCGTCGTCATCGTGTTCCATGAGCATCGACGGCGTGCGTGCATGGGCCTCGACGTAGTACACGTCGTAACCCAGTCTCTGAAAGCCGATCAGATACTGCATCGCTCCCCAGACGGCTCCGGCGACGGGGATGCGGGTCATCATGCCGAGCATGACGATTTTTTTTCTGGAGGCGATCATCATCCGTCTGCCTCCTCCGCCCCGGCACTCTCCCAGACGATCGGAGCCATGGAGCCAGCTGCCAGGTTTCGCGGTGGCCGCTTGCTGTGGCGTGTCTGCATCTCGTGCAATTGCCGATACAGTCCGTCCTGAGCGAGCAGTTCCGTGTGAGTCCCGCGCTGCATGATCTCGCCGCGGTCGAGAACCAGTATCAAATCGGCGTAGTGAATCGTAGAAAGTCGATGCGCAATCATCAGGCTGGTGCGTCCGACCATCAGCCGGTCGAGGGCATCGAGAATCACGGACTCGGTCCGCGAGTCAATGGCGGACGTCGGCTCATCGAGAATCAGGATGGGAGCATCTTTCAGGAAGGCCCGGGCCACGCAGATTCTCTGCCGTTCGCCGCCGGAAAGTTTCGCCCCGCGTTCGCCCAGCTCCGTCTGATACTGTTTGGGCAGCCTCATAATGAAGTCATGCGCATTGGCCGACTGAGCGGCGGCAATGATTTCATCGTGCGTGCCATCCAGGCGACCGTAGCGGATATTGTCGGCGATGGTTCCTGAAAACAGCAGAGGTTCCTGCAGCACGAGGCTGATCTGGTCCCGCAGTGATTTCAATGTCAGGACACACGTGTCGCGACCGTCCAGCAGAATGCGGCCGTCGGTCGGATCGTAAAAGCGGGGAATCAGGCTGATGAGAGTCGTTTTTCCGGCACCGGTGGGTCCGACAATCGCCACACGCTGTCCAGGCTCGATGTCGAAGGAGAGCCCCTTCAGCGTATCTTTTCGCTCGCGGTAGTTGAAACAGACGTTCTCGAAACGCAGTCCCCCGCCGCACTGCGTAATCTCAATCGCCTGAATCGACTGTTTGACCTCAGGCTCTGTATCGAGGAGTTTAAACGCCACACGCAATTGGACCAGTTTCTGCTGAATCGATCCGACGGTGTAGGTAATGGCTTCCAGTGGCTTGTACACAGCCGCGATGTAGGCCATCACCACCAGCAGGTGGCCGACAGTCAGCTTGCCCTGAAGCACCTGGTAGGCACCATAGCCCAGAACGGAGGCCGTGCCCACGGCGGTGGTCATGTTGACGCTCAGGGAAAATAATGTCTGCCGCACGGTGACATCGACTCGAGCAGCAATCGCCTTCTGACCCTGATCTCGAAATCGCTGGTACTCATGAGGTTCGCGGCCAAAGGCCACGATCACGCGGAGCATCGACATGGCCTCGTGCACGATCGACAGAGATTCGCCTTCCATGCTGCAGACACGCATCAGCCGTTCCTGGATCCGCGTCGCATAGTACCGGACAGAATACAACAGCACGGGCAAGACCATCATGGACAGCAGCGCCAGCCAGCGATCCATCAGAAACACGATCCAGAACATTCCGACCAGCGTGATGAGACTCTGCACAATTGTCGGAACGATCAAGATCAGTCCGACGACGGCATCGCCCTGGTTGTTGATGGCATAGATTAACTTGCCCGAGCGCCGCTGATCGTGAAACGCCAGCGAGAGTCGCTGGGCGTGCTGGAACAGATCGCTGCGAAAGTCCAGTACGATTTTTTGTTCGAGTTTGGTCTGAAAGTAACTGTTCAGCACGCTGATCCCGTTGTGGATCAGCGCCACCACCAGACCAGCCCCCACAGCGAAGAGCAGCAAACGCTGTTGCTGAATCCCGGCACCGACGATCGATTGCAGCCATTCCGGGATTGGAACGTCACCAAGTACGCTGTCGATCAGAATCTTCAGTGGCCATGGGGCGAGCAAATCGACAGCACCGGTCAACACAATCAGTGCAACGACGCCGAGGGCGAGCGGCCAATATGGTTTCAGATAATGCAATACGCGAGAGAAGTATTTCACTACTGCTCCCCCGAATTCGACTGATCAGCGGCCGATGGTGCTGACTGTCGGTATTTGTCGGCGGCTTCCAGCATGCGGATGCCCTGAAACGCTTCTATGCGGACGCGTTCATCCTCATCCTCCAGTGCCTCTTGCAGCACTGGCAGTGCCGCGGGAGAAGTCAGGCCGACCGCCGAAATCGCGTACACGGCACCGAGGGGGACTTCTGCATCCGGATCATTGAACGCTTCTGTGAGTTCCGGCAGAGCGGTTTCTGCGTCGACCCCGATACTCCCTACCGCATAAGCGGCCCCAAATCGCACGCTGGGATCACTGTCTTTCAGAGC
>JANOUN010001135.1:0-3216 GCA_031416875.1 Planctomycetota bacterium
TGAGCAGCTGCTGGCCGCAGTCATTGACATGCAGGCCAAAGTTCGCCGCACGGGGACCGTCATGGGTAAAGAATTCATGGCCCGCGATACGCCGATGGGTCCTGAACCGTTCGAATCCGACGAACGCTACCGCATTCAGGACGCAAATCTGGTGCAACTCGGAGGCTTCTCAGCGGCGATGACGTCGGCTGGGATGAAGCGAGGAGCTGGCAATCATGGTTGAGTTTTCCGCTAATCCCGCCGACGGAGCGACGGGTCTACGTGGCTTGAAGCGAAGGGCTGGCAATCATGGTTGAGTTGTCTGTTTTGCAGCAGCGGTTCGGGACTGAATTGGTCGAGAGCACTTTTCGCGACAATCGCCGAATAGATGTGCCCGCCGCGAAGCTGTTTGATCTGCTGAGCTGCCTGAAATCTGATCACGGGTTCAACACCCTGATCGATATGACGGCTGTGGACTATCTGGAGTACGAAGGTGCCACAGACCGTTTCGGCGTCGTCTACATGCTGCTGGACGTGTTCGGTGGTGAGCGTCTGATTGTTCGAACGGCTGTGAACCTTCCCGATCCCGCATTGCCGTCCGTCTATTCGCTCTGGCGCGGGGCGGACTGGATGGAACGTGAAGTGTTCGACATGTTTGGAATCGTCTTCGACGGCCACCCGGATCTGCGGCGCATCCTGATGCCTGAAGAGTTTGTGGCGTTTCCGCTGCGGAAGGATTATCCGCTCAAGGGACGCGGCGAACGGCATAATTTCCCAGTGATTACACGGGCCGGCAGTTGAAGTGGCGTTCAGGCGAGCGGCTGGGCGTCAGCCCTCCGTGTGAGTTTTGCCCGCGAATGTCGCGAATCGGCCCGCATGGGATGCAGTGGTGTAGGCCGGACCAAGCGAAGCGCAGTTCCGGCAGGCTAACGAATTTGCAGGCCACAATGAATTCTCTCGTTCACATCCTTGCGAAGGTCATTCTGTTCGTCACGATGTTCGTCGTCACGCTCGCTGCCCCAATAAACGCCGACCTGCTGAAGCTCAACGGCAAAACGATGGGTTCGTACTATGCGATCACCATTGATGGGGCGTCCGAATCCAATTCCACGGAGATCCAGGAAGAGATTGAAACGGTTCTGGCAGACGTCAATCAGCAAATGTCAACGTGGGATCCGGCATCGGAGATTTCCAGGTTCAATCAGTCCGAGAGTACCGACTGGTTTCCCGTGAGTGCTGGCTTCGCCGAAGTGGTATTGGAGTCGATGCGACTTCACAAAGTCACTCGTGGAGCCTTCGATCCAACGGTCGCACCGCTGATTGATCTGTGGGGTTTTGGCGCGAAGCGACCAAAGTCCTTTCCGACTCAGGAAGCGATTGACCTGGCTCGAAGCAAGACCGGCATGCAATTCATCGAAGCGCAGCAGGAACCGCCGTCGATTCGCAAAACCAGCTCAGGTGTCACGTTGAATCTTTCCGCGATCGCGCCGGGTCATGGCTCCGACCGATTGTCTGAGCAATTGACAAAGCTGGGTTATCCGTCGCATATCGTGGATATCGGCGGTGAAGTCCGGACCGGGACCATCAAAGCCAACGGCGAAAAGTGGCGATTGGGTGTTGAATCGCCGTTCGGCGAGATTCAGCGGGTGATTGCACTCACGGAAAAGTCCGTTTCAACATCCGGAAACTATCGGAACTACTTCGAGTACAAAGGCGTTCGGTATTCTCACACCATTGATCCGGCGACGGGTCAGCCAGTGAAGAATCCTCCGGCCTCGGTGTCGGTCCTGAGCGATTCGTGCATGACGGCCGATGGTCTGGCGACAGGCTTAATGGTGATGGGAATTGAACAGGGTTTACAGTTCGCGAAACAGCAGGGGTTGTCTGTTCTGTTCCTGGATGTGGTCGATGAAAAGACAATCGTTGAACATGCAACAGGCGAATTCCATACAGATGCGCCATTCAGAATGCAACCAGTCGCTCAAAATCTGGCAGGTGAACAACGGCCCCCGTTTGTAGCTATTCTTGCGATCCTTCTTTTGGCTGTGACCGGAACGGTGGTCAGTCTGCTGGCAAAAAACCGGGAACTCAGAGACAGTTGATACAAACTTGCCTCAATGCCAGTGCTCTGTCAAGGCTTGGAAAAGGGGTCAGTGGTAGGCCGGACCAAGCGAAGCGCAGTTCCGGCAATTGGCCGACCTGCCGGAACGGCGCTCCGCTTGGTCCGGCCTACTGAAGATCAAAGGGATCAAAGGTCGCGACGATCGTCAAAAACGCCGCGAAAAAATCGCTGCGGCCATTCGTCGCGCCGCAGACGATGCTCGCAACTGAATGCCACTGGTCCAATTCCAGCGAAACGAAGCTTTGCAGTTGACACTGCCGGATTATGGATAATTGGGTGGTTAACCGGCAGACTTGATCAGTTGCGAAAAGACTTCGAACTGGAAATTCTCAGGTAAGCGACGATGAAATGGCGTCTCTGGTGATTTTCAGAGTCTCTGCCAGAATGCAGTGAATGGGAAAAATTGTTTCCATGCGTGCTGCCCTGTTCGTTTTTGAGCAGGGTGTTCATCATACGGTGACGGAATCGCCGTTGTCGCAGCTGCAAGCTTTCACCCTTTCCATCGGTCTTTTTCGATGCCCTTAACTGCCGTTGATAACCTGGAAGCTGAGTCCGCGGAGCGTGAATACGTATGGACCCTGAATTTCGGGCCTCAACACCCGGCAACGCATACGACGCTGCGGCTTGTGCTGACGCTGGACGGTGAACGAGTCCTGAAGGCTGTGCCATACATTGGTTACCTGCACAGCGGATTTGAAAAGCTCGGCGAACATCTGGATTTCAACCAGTACGTGACCATCGTCGATCGCATGAATTATGTGTCGCCGCTGGCGAACGAGATTTCATGGCATCATGCGGTTGAAAAACTCCTGGGTATCGAATTGACGCCCCGGTGCAAGTATCTGCGCACGATCCTTGCTGAACTGATGCGGATGCACGACCACCTGTTGAACGTCGGGACCACGGCACTGGACCTGGGCGGATTCACGGCGTTCCTGTACTTCTTTCAGCAGCGCGAACACATTTACGACATTGTTGAAATGGCGTCTGGCCAACGATTCCACTCCAGCTACACCCGCGTCGGTGGAGTGCTGTTTGATGTCAACATGGACTGGATCAACAGTGTCCGCAAGTTCATCAAAGAGTTCCCCAAAGTCTATGACGAAGTCGATCGG
>JANOUN010001136.1:0-1660 GCA_031416875.1 Planctomycetota bacterium
CGGGAAGATTCCGCGACAACAGTCTGCAGATTTTGAAGTCACTCGCGAGCGTTATGCCGCAGGACCATCAGATTCTGGTCGTTGCCGTCGATTCCACTTTCGAAGCCCTGTCAGCAGAATTCGTCGCACCGGGTTCGACCGAGTTTGACGCGGCAATTCAGAAACTGTCAGAGCGCACCCCGATGGGAGCAACAGATCTTGCAGTGTCGCTGAAGAGAGCCGTGGCACTTGTCGATGCGGATGCCCCCGCGTCATTGCTGTACATCGGCGACGGCATCAGCTCTTCAAACCTGCTGAGTTCACATGACCTGTCACAGATTGTGGACAGCATGAATGAAGCTGAAGTTTCGTTCCATGCCATGTTGCTCGGACCAAAAGTTGACACGGAACTCTCGGGCATCCTGGCACATCAGACCGGTGGAACAAGTCAGCATCCCTCTCGAATTGTTGCGCACGACGTGGCTGAGGAATTGTCGGATGTAATTTCGACGGCACCGGAATTTGTGAGCAACCTCACCACAGGTGATGTCGCACTCTCGCTCGCTTGTCCATCGAAAGTCGCATTGCGTTCCGATCGGCACACGGTTGTCTTTGGCAAGGGTGCTCCTGCCCGCGAACTGGTACTGTCGGCAAGCGATGCCAGTGGGCAGGCTTGCCATTGGACAGCAACTGCATCTGAGAAGACGTCCGGTAACGAAATTCGGATTTTGTTCGAACGTGCGGCTGCGTCACAGGGACTGAATTCGCCAATCGTCGGGATCGAAGGTCTGCAGTCGGTGTCGGCTGAACTGGCAGTATCCGTGAATCGTGCGATTCTGACAGTGAAACAGCTGGCTGAGAACGGTGAAAAAGCTCGCGCGATCGAGATCGCAGGACGCGCCAGCCAGCTTGCCGGTGGTGATATTCGACTCACGGCACTGATGGATGAACTCGCTGACCCAGCGCCTCCGGCACCGCCAACGGACACAACGCCTCCAACGCCTTCCGGCGAGGATATCCTGGGTCCTCCACAACCCGGTGACAGCGGAGTGCTGGATAAGTCAGAAGAAGAAATCCAAATCCGCACAGAGCAGTTGGTTCAGATGACAAACGCGGCCATCAGCGAAGCCAAAGAAATTGCTGAAGAACAGCCTGATTATTCGCTGACGCGGCTGAAGGATATCCTGGAAACTGTACGTTCAGCCCCGGAGCTTGCACCGGAGAAACGTAACGAACTGGAGCGTCGGGTGATTGACGCCATCGGTTTTGTGCAGTCTCGCGCGGAAAAAGTTGCGAATGATCGACGGGTTGAAAGTGAATCGCGTGCGGTACTGGAAGCTGAGCGGCGCGTGATTACTGAAATGCGGCTGGAAGAAGAGCGTTTGCAGACTTTGATCAGTCAGGTTCGCGGTCTGCTGGACCGTGCGGCCCATGGCGATACCGAAGCCTTCGAAGACGCACAAGTGGTCGCGGGTACGGCGCTGGATATGGCGCCCGGCAACGGCACCGCAACAGCGGCCTTCATGATGTCCGTAGCAAAAGATCAGTTGAGCAAAGTGTATCATCTCAGATACCGGCGACAGGACCGCTTCCTGGAAGCTCTGTATCAGGTGGATTTGTCAGCTATTCCGTTCCCGGATGAACCACCGGTGATCTACCCACCTGCTGATGTCTGGCGCGC
>JANOUN010001137.1:0-3585 GCA_031416875.1 Planctomycetota bacterium
GTGCAGGCGATTTTGATCGGACGCCGCAACAATCCGCCTGAACCGGCTCGAGGCATTCGTGCCCTGTCGGTCTACAATCCGATTCATTATCAGGAGTTGCCGGAACTGTTTATGGACTTCGTGAGTGCGCTCACAGGCAAGAGTCCGTCCACGACCGGTGCCGGCAGTGAAGGTGCGTTGACGAAAGGGCCCTTCAATTGTCTGCGTCCGATTACGGATCTGAACAATGCGCTTGTGAGCTATCTGCTCACCGGTCTCGCCGGATTTTCGACGCCGGCCGGTCACATCGGCAGCCGCGTGCGCGTCGACCATGATATCAGCCTGCTGATTCCGGAGATCTGGTGTCGTCTGAGTCCTGAAGAGCGGTCTCCGGAATTCCTGATTGGCGAACAATTGCTGGAAAAGATGGAAGACTACGAATTCAATGGCAGGTTGATTCCGGCCAGCCGACTTGGCTGGCGAATCACAACGCGGTTCATACGCCGATTTGCCGGACGCGTATTCGACAATCCGAACAGAGTGTTCGATACGGAAATTCTGCAGCCGGAAACACAGGATCCAGCGGCATTTGCTGACGGCATGCTCTACATCGCCGAAGCACAGCAGCGGATTGCCAGGATGTACTTTGAGGACGGTTCGATCGACATCGCCTGTCCGCCAATGAAGGCGCTGCTGCATATCATGGTCGATGGGTCGTTTGAGTCAAAGACGATTCGCGACGCGGAGATCCGCAACCTGTTTACGAAGGAGTCATTACTGGCATCCGACTGGTACACGGATCGCCTGCGACTCCGTCAGTTACGCGAACAGCAGTTGTGGCAGCGACACGTTCAGTCCCTGGAGACGTTCTTCAACAGCAACGAGTTTCCGGAAGAAAAGATCAGCATGAACATCTCCGGACGCCTGGAAAAATCCCGTCAGCGCCTGAGTACCGTGCTGTCGGCCGAGTATCTGACGGAACTGCAGGGTACTCTGGGAGCTGATCGATTGTGATTCTTTCGCTGGCTGTCTGCGGACCAAAACAGCAGTTTTTGCAGCTTCCCAATGCCAGGATGGTATGCAAGCCAGTTGCGTCTCGCAGGGTCAGTCCTATAATTCGATTGACACTGTTTTCAAAGGCAGATGCTGCGCTTTGAGCAACTCAACCGCAAGGCCGCGCGACCGAGGGTCGATTCACATGTTGGAATGGTTCCGAAACGTCTGGATGTCGGTAACAACCGTGCTGCAGGGGATGTACGTCACATTGTTAACAATGATGAAAACGTACAATCGACGGACGTTTACTGAAGTTTACGAATACCCCGAACTGCCGCTCAAAGTGAAACCTCGTTACCGTGGATTTCACAGGTTTGACCTCACAACCTGCATCGGCTGCGACAAGTGCGCGGCGGCCTGTCCGGTTGACTGCATCTACATCGACAAGGAAAAAAGTCCCGTCGGTAAAGGCTTTCGCATCAACGGCTTCACGATCGACTACACCAAGTGCATGTTCTGTGCATTGTGTGTGGATCCGTGCCCGGTGGATTGTATTTTCATGGGTTCAGTACACGACTTAAGCGGCTACAGTCGTGATGGATGTATTGTCGATTACGCTAAACTTCCGTTAGAAATCGCGTGGGGCAGGGCGTCGTTGAATCCAACGGTTGTTTCAGAATCGAAGGTCTTGTATCAGGCAGTTTGGGTCAAGGGTGAGCCAAGTCCCTTTGAATTTGCTGGCGCAGAGAAATAGTCAATTGATCTGGAATCGGGTGAGAACGTGATGAGTAACCGACAGGATGGTTGGTTTTGTGAATCTTGCCAGCGATCAAATCTCTGATCGTTCATTGAATCAAACTCTGAAGTAAATGGATTGAGACCATGGTCGCTGAAGAAACAGTAATGACGATTGAAGATGTCAATCAGCGACTCCCCCTGGTGCGAACCATTGTGCGCGACATCATGGAGCTGCACCGGGATATCGAGGTGCGGAAACAGCGTTTGACTTCTGTGCGCGAGCGCCACCCCGCATCGGGCGGTGATGATTCCGTTTACGAGCAGGAAGTGCTGCAGATGGAAGCCGAACTGTCGCATGATCAACTGCGACTGGATGAGTTTGCTCAGGAACTGCATCAGATCGGCGGGACGCTGACCGACGCACTGTCAGGCACGGTGGATTTTCCTGGTGATATGGACGGCGAACGAGTTTGGCTGTGCTGGCGGAGTAACGAATCCGAGGTGCTGCACTGGCATTCCGGTGACTGCGGCAAAGGTGATCGGGTTTCGCTGTATCACGAACTGAGCAGCGGCGGATATTCTGCTGAAAATGGACTGCAGCAGGATGCATAGGAGTCTGTCTGATTACTGCTGGTTTTGTGAGCGGCAAGGCGCTAGCCGGTTGTTGATTTAATACCAACCCGAAGCGCCAGCGAGGCAGAAACGGCTGAATTCCTCGCTGGCGCTTCGGGTTGATATGACGATGAGCCTCAAAAATCACTAAATCAACAGACCGCTAGCGCCTTGCGGCTCACGGTCCTGGAGTATCGGGACAGACTCCTAATGTCCGCGAACCGGGATGCGTCAGCAAATGGGATTAATGGACGATGATGTCGATCGCAATGAGTGAAATTGCGATGGTGAGAGTATCAAGTAGATTGGGGTTGGATCGATGACGGATCTCGTCGGGCATTTTCTGGTTTTTGCTCTGGTGGCCATTGGCTTCCTGATGGTGCCGCTGATTGTCGGACGTCTGCTTCGACCAAAACTGCCGACCCCGGAAAAGGATGCAATCTATGAATGCGGTGAACCGGCGATCGGTTCCAGCTACATTCAGTTCGACCTGCGATTCTATGTCGTCGCTTTGCTTTTTATTGTTTTCGACGTGGAAGTGGCGTTCTTTTTTCCGTGGGCGTCTGTCTACGGCAGCACCATGCAGTTGGCAGATACGCAGTTGTCCGATTCCGCCCGTACAGAACTGAGCGCTCGATTACTGAGCATCGATCCTGCCGTCATCAGTCCTGCGCAGGTGATTGACGCTCAAACAGCACTGCAACTTGGGTGGGTTGGGTTGGCAGATATTCTGGTATTCTTCAGTGTGTTGCTGGTTGGATTTGCTTACGTCTGGAAACGCGGTGATCTGAACTGGATTCGAGCATTGTCTAAGAAATCGGCTCAGGCTTCCGATCAGACGATCGCTTCGGCCGGTGGCTGATTAACCTTTCATTCTCACGATGCTGTTCAGGAATTTGGAAGACACCTTCATGGATATTCAGAGCATCCATTCGATTCTGCTGGAAAAATTTGGTCCGGCAGTCGTGGGCAGTGCGACACATCCCGCGATCGACCCGTGGATTCAGGTGGAGGCATCTGCCATCGTTGAAGTCGCGAAGTTTCTGCGCGATGATGAACGCATGCTGTTCAATCATCTGAACGATTTGTGCGGCTGTGATTACCTGGAAACAGACCCAAAGAAAGTCGCTAAGTTTGGCCACGAACCCCATGTGGAAGTCGTTTATCAGCTCAGCAGCCTGAAGCTGCGGCATTTGCTCAAGCTCAAGGTGATCGTACCTCGCTGGAAAAACGATGTGCCGGGCGACTTGCCGGTGGTGC
>JANOUN010001138.1:0-5984 GCA_031416875.1 Planctomycetota bacterium
CACTTGCCCCAGGCTGTATTCCAGAAGCCTTTCAGGCTTACGCAACCGCAATTCCGTTGAACACAATTCACCACGGCGCACTTCATTTGTCGTTGAACCATAGAATGATATGTGCAGAAGTCAATGTCTGTACATATCCCGCCAGGACTCGGCATCCATCCCACCGCACCGAAAACTCCTCATGTTCACTATTCCTGCTTCTCAACTCGCACGTGCTGAACTGTGTCTGTTGATCTGGTCCGTGGTCTATGTGTCGGCGAATGCTCAGGTGGATTTCAATCGCCAGGTGCGTCCCATCCTCGCCGAACACTGTTTTCAGTGTCATGGTCCGGATGCTGAAAAACGCAGCGCAGATCTGAGGCTGGATGTGGAAGCCGAGGCAAAGAAATCGGCGATTGTCGCTGGTACGGCCGCTGAGAGTGAGTTGATCCATCGCATTCAGTCGACAGATCCAGAATCCGTCATGCCGCCAGCTGCGACTGGGAAGGTGCTGACCGAGGCGCAGAAGGAAGTCCTGAGGCAATGGATTCAGGAAGGTGCAAAGTATTCCATCCACTGGGCGTTTCAGCCGATCGCAGCATCAGAACCCCTGCTCAACGCGCTTCCTGCTTCAGAAGCCGGCACGTTGCCAGTGGACCGTTTTTTGATGGACAGACTTCAACAGGCTGGACTCAGTTACTCAAAGCCTGTGAATCGCGCGCAGTTCATTCGTCGAGCCACGTTTGACCTCACAGGTCTGCCACCCACATGGGCCGAAGTGGAAGCCTTTGAAAACGACACCGCGGTAGGAAGCGAAGAGCGACTGATCGACCGCCTGCTGGCATCGCCTCGATATGGTGAACGGTGGGGACGCCACTGGCTGGATATTGCTCGATACGCAGACACTCATGGCGGCGCGGCGATTGGTTTTACAACCTTTCCATTTTCGTACACCTATCGCGACTATGTGATCAACGCGTTTAACAGGGACCTGCCAGTCGATCGCTTTCTGCAGGAGCAAATCGCAGCGGACCAACTGGGTCTTTCAGACGACGATCCATCACTGGCGGCACTTGGTTTTCTGACTGTCGGGATGCAGTTCCGAAATTCGAACGACACGATCGACGATCAGATTGATGTCATCACGCGAGGACTGATGGGACTCACCGTCACCTGTGCCCGATGCCATGACCACAAGTTCGATCCGATCCCAACGGCAGACTACTACGCTTTTTATGCGTCGATCGCTCCCAGCAAATCTCCTTCGCAACTGCCCGCCATCGGAACTGTCGCCGACGAGAATGCTCAACAGCAGTACGAACTAGAGCTCGGCATCCTGAAACTGAAGTATCAGCAGTTTGCTCGTGAACAGAATGAAGTTTTACGGAATCGCCTGCGCATGCAGGTTGGACTTTACCTCGCGGAACTGGCGAAAGGGATCGGCGAGCAGGATCTGTCGATACAGTTTCTTTCGTATCGCACGGACGACATTCGCCCGCTTGTCTTCAATCGCTGGCGATCCTGGCTGACGGGACTCAGCAAGGAAGATCCGGTCTTTGGTCCGTGGCTTGAGATGCAGTCGTGGGGAGCAATTCCGGAAGCCGAGTTCCAGAAGCGCCGCGATGAATACCTTGGCCGACTGTCCGCCGAACTGGGTGCCATTGGCCGCACTCCCGACAAACTGCACGCCCTGCGCGGTGAGCCGCCCAAATGGAATCCGTTTGTTGTCGATGCTCTGGTGGAACAGAAGCCCCATTCGCAGAGTGAAGCGGCATTGGTTTACGGAAAAGTGTTTGCCGAGCAGCAGCGGTTGTGGTTGCAGTCGCTTCTGGAATCCTCCAGCGAAGCTGCGCCGGGTGGCACAGTTCTTCCGGACGATCACCCTCAGCACCAAATCATCAACAGCCCATCACATCGACAGATTCGTCATCACCTTTATGCGGCCGGGTCGCCGTTTGATCTCTCCGACGAAGACGCTGTGCGGCTCACCAATCGCACGATCGCCGATCTGGCCAGCGGTAAGAAAGGGGCGATTCATCAGCTGAATCTGTCATCTCCCGGATCTCCACCGCGAGCAATGATTGTTGAGGAAGATCCAAATCCCAAACCCACACATATCTTCGTGCGAGGCAATCCGCTGGCACGCGGTGACGTCGTGCGGGCCAGGTTTCTGTCGGCGTTGCCAGGTGACCATACGCAGGTCTACGAAGACGGAAAACGCCGCCTTGGCCTCGCTCGATCTCTGGTCGCCGACAGCAATCCGCTCACGGCACGAGTTCTGGTGAACTGGGCGTGGCAGAATCACTTTGGTGCCGGCCTTGTGCGGACTCCGGATGATTTTGGGACTCGCGGCCAGACACCCACTCATCCAGAACTGCTGGATTACCTTGCCGATCAGCTTCGCAGGAACGGCTGGTCAATGAAGTGGCTTCATCGGCAGATTATGCTCAGTCAGGCGTATCGCCAGGGAGCTCTCGAAAACGAACACAGTCGCCAGGTCGATCCGGAGAACCAACTGCTCTGGCGCATGCCTCGTCGACGACTGGACTTTGAATCCATGCGAGATTCAATGCTGGCCGCGTGCGACGAACTGGATGTCACGATGGGAGGCCGACCGATCGATCTGAGCGCTTCACCGGCAGTCCCGCGACGCAGTGTTTATGGATTCGTCAATCGAGACATCATCGCCAATCTGATGAGTACCTTCGATACGGCAAATCCAAACGCCTGTACTGCACAGCGTCCTGAGACCACGGTGCCTCAGCAAACGCTTTTTGCTCTGAACTCGGACTTTATTCAGGACCGAGCTGCGCGGATGGTGTCACTCACGAAACAGCTGAATTTGTCTACCGATGATGATCGCATCGTGGCCATGGTCCGCAGAACTCTCTGCCGAAATCCAACCGCGTCTGAAGTGGCTCAGGCAAAGAAATTTCTGCAAGACGCTTCTGCAACCACAACAACGGCCGACGGTGTCGCAGCGGATCCTGAACGCAGCTGGATTCTGCTGGCACATGCACTGATGGCTTCGAACGAGTTCACATTTCTGGATTAGACGAAGTTCAATTTGAGAAGCAGAGTTCCGTCGCCTGATTCGTCAGAATTCGGACGACGATTTACGTGGACGGCGAACAGAGTTCTCACGGACTCTGCGACAGGAGCGAACAGAGTTCTCACGAACTCTGCTACAGGAGTCAGACATGATCAACGCAACACGACGACACTGGATGCAAACATGCGGCATGGGGTTTGGCGGTCTCGCGCTGGCCAATCTGTTGGGGAATACGGCGTCGGCCGAAGAGTCGGGCGGAGCGATGCGCACGCATTTCCCCGGCCGAGCCAAACACATCATTCATGTGTTTCTGAACGGCGGAGTCTCTCAGGTCGACACATTCGATCCGAAGCCCGAGCTGACTCGCCTTGCCGGTCAGATGCTTCCCTTTGAGAACCTGCAAACCGAACGCAAGACGGGCGTGGCATTGCCAAGCCCATTCAAGTTCGAAAAGCATGGCCAAAGCGGCATTGAGGTCAGCGATATTTTTCCGCACTTGTCCAAGTGCGTCGATGAGATGACCGTGATTCGGTCCATGTACGCCGAACTCCCCAGTCATGAGATGTCGCTCATGCTGATGAACACGGGAGATCAGCGACTGGTGCGACCGAGTCTGGGCTCGTGGCTCACCTGGGGTATGGGATCGATCAATGAGAATCTGCCAGCATTCATCGCGTTGTGTCCCGGCGGCATGCCGGTCGGTGGAGCTGGCAACTGGCGATCCGGGTTTCTCCCCGGAGCGTACCAGGGAACTCGCATTGATACGTCGAACCCGGATCCGACTCGATTGATTGACTACCTGCAGAACAAACGAATCTCTTCGACAGAGCAGTCAAAACAGTTCGAATTCCTTCAGCAGCTGAACGCTCAACATCTGGCTGATCGACCAGACGAAGCGGCTATTGAATCGCGCATCAAATCCTTTGAGCTGGCGTTTCGCATGCAAACCGAAGCCAGTGATGCGTTTGACATTTCGCAAGAGCCGGAGCACATTCAGCAGCTCTACGGTGATGGACCTCAGAATCGCCAACTGCTGATGGCACGACGGCTTGTTGAACGCGGCGTGCGGTTCGTGCAGACATGGCACGGTGACATGCAGCCATGGGACAGCCATTCAAATATCAAAGACGAACATCGTAAGGTCGCGCACGAATGTGATTCCGGGCTGGCCGCGTTGATCATCGACCTGAAACAGCGCGGACTGCTGGATGAGACTCTGATTCTGTGCACCGGGGAGTTTGGTCGCACGCCATCGGTGGAGATGGGCCAGGACGGGTCCGGAGCCAGTCAGGGCCGCGATCACAACCACTGGGGCTTTTCGCTCTGGATGGCAGGCGGAGGAATCAAGAAAGGTACCGTCTACGGAGCAACCGATGACTTCGGTTTCAAAGCGGTCGAAAATCCAGTCTCAGCGCACGACCTGCACGCCACGATCCTGCACCTCATGGGCTACGATCATCAACGCATGACCTACCGCTACGCCGGCCGCGACTTCCGTCTGACAGATGTGCACGGTGAAGTGATTCAACCGATTGTCGAAGGTTAACAATTGCAGCTGAGCAACAAACGAACCACGTTCGCCAAGTCGCCGCAGTTCAAAACCTCACACGAGGCCAAAGCTTGCCCACGCGATGAGTCATCATCTCACAATCGCCATTTTTCCGGCACAAACGCGCACACTTCGCAGATTCCATTTGGAAATCAACAACCCTGACAAGAAGTATCGGCTGAACCGTACTTCCCGAGATAAATGTGCCGCCCCGTTGATGATGGTGCGGGCCTGACCAGATGCCTTGTGCATGCAATACGATGGGACTGATGATTTTCGTGGCATGACGCAGCTCCCAAAAATGGCTGCGACCACAAAAGTGGTAGTACGACCACTTTTGGTCGTCCTTTCCGGTCACTCTGTCATGCTCTGACAGGTAAGCGAAGTCTAGCCTTTGGCAAGGATTACAACAAATGACCCAGGCGGGGGTCGAACCCACAACCTACGGCTTCGGAGGTCAGAGCGCGGAAGTGATTGAGGGAAGGTTTAACATCCTTCATCGCACTTCATCGCACATGGTTATGCCAAATGCAGAGTCTTTCTGACTCGAACAAGTGTCTCTTAGAATATGCGAAAACTCCCAGAGATTCCAGCTTGGGTTTGAACTTCTCTGCCATTCTCTGCCACGTTCAATCCAAGACGCAGCCGCCTAAGCTCAGGCCGGACCTGCCAGATCTGATAGCCAGCATAGAGCACTGCGAAGCCATGGCCCTGAAGTTTAATCAATGCCCACGGACGCTACAGCGTTTTCTCGAATCCATCAAGTGGGATGAGGAGCGATTGCGGGATCGATGTCAGGAGATTGTCGTGCGTGATCACGCTCACCCAGATGCCATCGGCCTGATTGATCGTGCTTTGAAAAGCGGTGTCCGCGTCGCGTGGTGGACGTTCGACGAATTCTATGGTCGCGACAGCAAATTCCTTGACGCACTGGATCAGCGAACGCAGCGGTTCGTGGGAGAAATCCCCCGTAATACGCGTGTCTGGACGAGGAAGCCGGACGTCATTACGGAAGAATCCAGTACAGGCCGAGACCGTCCGAAACATACGCGACGTGTGGCCGATCACCAGAGACCGTGTGAGGTTCGCAATCTGCTGAGGCATTCCTCAAAGTTCCATCTTCAGAGCTGGCAGATGTATCGAATCAAGGACATTCAAAAAGGGCCGGAAGTCTGGAAGATCAAGCACTTGACCGTCTGGCGTCAGACCAGCGAGCACCTGCCGAGCACACGTCTTACTCTGATCATCGCTGTTAACGTGCGCACCGGAGAAACGAAATTCTTTCTGGCGAACGCAGTGGCAGGTGAAGACGGCGTGACACTTCGCGCGTTGCTGCGAGTGGCCTTCGGCCGCTGGGCGATTGAAGCAGAACTGCGGGTCAGCAAAGAGGAACTGGGGATGGAT
>JANOUN010001139.1:0-3037 GCA_031416875.1 Planctomycetota bacterium
TCCGTTTCCGGCGGTGTGGACACGAGTGTGATTGAAAGGACTGCACAATGTCAACCGGCCCGAAGCCCAATTGCCCGTGGCGAAAACCGCCCAAACACCCTCTTGATCGAGCTGACAAGATCGCTCATGTTGTCGGAGGAACCATGTTTGGAGACCTGGCCAGTTCATTTCTTGTTATTGAATTGGCATTCACGGTTTTGATTTCTGAGTATGGAACGCTGTGGCTGCCTACCGCAGTCGGCTGTGTATCGGCTGCTTTGGGCGGCGCTCTTGGGGGTGTGATTGGACCCCGCTTCATCGACTGGATGTCAGACAACTGGCACGAGTGTCATCGATATCATTCTCAGTTCCGTCAAGACTGAATGCACAATTGGCGGTTTCCGGCGCCTCACCAACAGTCACCCGATTCTCAAATTCTGACGGAGCACGTTATAATCTGCGACGAGTGCTGCTTGCAAACCTCTAATCTCGTCGTCACCGATCGGAAACCGGATGATTCTGCATGTGGACATGGATGCATTCTATGCGTCCGTCGAAGAACGGGATGATCCGAGTCTACGCGGCAAGCCTGTCATTGTGGGAGGAACTCCGGAGGGCCGGGGCGTTGTTGCCGCTGCGAATTATGTGGTCAGGAAATTTGGCGTGCATAGCGCTATGGCAACGGCCAAAGCGCTGAAGCTCTGTCCGGATGCCATCGTGTTGAGGCCACGGATGGAACACTACGCTCAGATTTCGAATCAGATCCGCGAAATCTTTCATCGCTACACGCCGGTCGTAGAACCTTTATCACTGGATGAAGCGTTTCTGGATGCCACGGGATGTGAGCAGCTGTTCGGATCCGTCGAAACCATCGGGCGCGCCATCAAATCGGACATCCGGAAGGAACTGAATCTGGTCGCATCGGTTGGTGTCGCTCCCAACAAGTTTCTTGCCAAATTGGCAAGCGATATGGACAAACCGGACGGCTTTACACTCATTGAACCCCATGCCGTCGAAAGTGTTCTTACTCCAATGTCGGTAGGTCGGATCTGGGGCGTTGGAAAAGTCACCAGTCAGAGATTTGAACGTCTCGGGATACAGACAATAGGCCAGCTCAGAACACTCAGTCTTCAACAATTGCAGGATGAGTTCGGCCAGCACGGTGAGCATTTCTGGCAATTGGCCCGAGGCATCGACAATCGGGCCGTCATTGCTGATCGAGAAGCAAAGTCGATTTCGAACGAAACTACTTTTGCTGAAGACATCTGCGACATGGATGTCCTCCGGGCGTGGTTGATGGAACTTACCGAACAGGTTGCCCGTCGCCTGCGCAGTCACGAAATTCAGGGCCGCACTGTTCATCTGAAGATTCGCTACAGCAATTTTGACACCTACACACGCGCCAGAAGTGTTTCGCCCGCAACAAATGCCACCAATCAACTTTGGTCTGTGGCTTTGCAGCTGCTGACATCCGAGTTGCCCGATCGTCCTCTGGTCATTCGACTGGTTGGCATGGGCGTGTCAAACCTGCAAAAGCAGCGAGCTGTTCAGAAGGATCTGTTTGCCGACGAGCAGGACGAGAAAGATTCCCGACTTGATCAGGTCGCCGATAAGATCCGAAGTCGGTTTGGAACTGCATCGCTGCGTCGAGCCAGCACCGTCCAGCACAATGCGGAACACAAGCCGCGTCCACGGCCTGATTAGACTCTCCCCGCCACTTCAATACGAAAACCGACGAGATTCACAATCATGAACGCTGACCGCGAACTTCTCTATCAACACGTGGGGTTTCTGACGACATTAAGACCGTTCCGAAATCACAAGAACCTTGAATCGCTGGAACGAGTGTGCGATTACCTGAAAAACGAGTTCAGAAAATACGGCCTGGAGCCAGCCGAACAGATATTCCCCGTGAAGGGCCTGGACTACAAAAACATCCTTGCCTCGTACAACACGGAAAAGCAAAGACGCCTGATTGTCGGCGCCCATTACGATGTCTGCGGAGATCAACCGGGGGCAGATGACAATGCCAGTGCTGTCGCAGGGCTGCTTGAGATCGCAAGAATGGTGGCCGAGGCGCAGCCAAATATCGACTACCGAATTGACTTTGTTTCCTATTGCCTGGAAGAGCCTCCGTACTTTGGCACGCCACAGATGGGGTCATGGATCCACGCGGAGTCACTCGAGGCGTTGAAGGCGGACATTATCGGCGTGATCAACTTTGAGATGATCGGCTACTTTAACGAGGGCGATCAGTCCTACCCGGACGAAAGACTGAAAATGACCTATCCAAAGAAGGCGAATTTCATTGCGGTCGTTGGAAAGCAGTCGTATCACGATTTTAACCAGCGGGTCTACGAATTGATGAAAGTTGACGCCGGAATTGATGTGCAAATGATCGATCATCCCATGGTTGAAACTCTGGCTGGCCTGTCGGATCAGCAGAGTTACTGGGAATTCGACATCCCTGCGTTGATGATCAACGACACGTCATTCATCCGCAATCCCAATTACCACACCATGCGCGATGATATTTCGACACTGAGCTTCGACCACATGCGGGAAGTTGTCACCAGTACTTATAAAGCCGTTGTGGGATTCTGAGCAACATAGCCCGCAAGCATCGGTTGTTCTATTCTCAATCTCACCAACAGTCACTCCGTACCGTGAACCGCATACGGTTCACTGAACGGCGAGCGGAATCCTCATCGAATCGGGCTCGTCTGTTGGCGAGGCGGAAGCATGTTTCGATTGTCGCGGAATTCGAGATGTATTCACTGATCGTGGTGATGGGCGAGAACATTTGGGTTTCACGTTGATGATTGGAAAGTGGTCAGTGGGTTGACTGGCCACTTAAGAGTGAACCGACCGATTCAATCGGTCGGGGGAAATGTTATTCCGATTTGGAGTCGTCGAGCGGTTCGTAGGTGAGCGCCTGCTTCTGAAGCTCGGTAGGCTCTTCTGTGAGCATTGCCGAAAAATCCTTCCACAGACTTCGTATTTGAGCGGTTGGAAAAATCAAAGGGGTCAGGGTGTGCCGGGATAAACCGGTTTGGAA
>JANOUN010001140.1:0-6200 GCA_031416875.1 Planctomycetota bacterium
AGCCTGCTGCTCAAAGCACTGAAGTATGACGGCATGGAAATGCCACCCAGCGGCAAGTTGGCCGACGAAGTGATCGCTGACTTTGCAACATGGATCGATCTCGGAGCACCTGACCCGCGCGATGGCGATGCACCAAAAAAACCGAAACGTGAGATCAATGTCGATGAAGGTAAACAGTGGTGGTCCTTCCAGCCCCTGAAGGTAATCGCTTTGCCCGATGCTCAGAAGCCGATCGACGGTTTCATCCGGCAGGCTCAGGAAGTGCAGGGGCTCAAGGCAAATCATGCGGCGAGCAAAGAGAAGTTGATTCGCCGCGCCTGCTTCGATCTGATCGGCCTGCCGCCGACACCAGAGCAGGTCGCAGCCTTCCTTGCGGACACGTCGCCACAGGCGTTTGAGAAGGTTGTCGATGAACTGCTCGCGAGGCCTGCCTATGGTGAGCGATGGGCTCGTCACTGGCTTGATGCCGCCCGCTTCGCCGAGAGTGGCGGTTATGAGTTCGACGGCTTTCGCCCCGGAGCTTATCACTATCGTGACTGGGTCATTCGTGCTCTCAACAACGACATGGCGTATGACCAGTTCGTGCGGATGCAGCTGGCTGGCGATGTGCTGGCTCCCGATGACATCGAAGGCGCCGCGGCGACCGGATTTCTTGTGGCCGGGCCGTATCCCGGCCAGATCACGGCCAAGACCGTCGAGCGGATTCGTTACGATCAGCTGGACGACATGATGATGACGATTGGCGGCTCAATGCTGGGATTGACGCTGGGCTGCGCTCGGTGTCACGAACACAAATACGATCCGATTCCGCATCAGGACTACTACGCTCTGGCCGCATCCCTGGCACAAACGGTTCACGGCCCGCGCACGCTTGATCTTGACGCGGCAGCGACCGAACGTGTGATCGAGAAACATCAGGCAGAACATGAACCGCTTGTGACTGCACTCCGTACGTTTGCATCGAATGAGCTACCCACCCGCTTCACCGCATGGCAGGCCGGCGAACTGACAAAGCAGCCCGATGCAACTCGCTGGCAGACGCTGGAGCCGATTGCACTCGAAGCGGAACGATCGTGGCTGAAGGAACTGCCGGGCGGGATTATCGCGCACGATGGCCTGTTGAATCCGGGGGCAAATGTCCGGCAGCGAGGTCAGCGTCGCAACGTCCGCAGCGAAGAACAGTACCGACTGACATTCCAGACGCATCAGAAGAATGTGCAGTCGCTGCGTCTCGACGCCTTCACAGACAAGTCGTTGCCCCAACGCGGACCGGGGCTCAGTGGCGACGGAAGCTTTCAACTTGCTGAGATCACCGTCACTGCTCGTCCGCTCGATCCGCAGGCCAGCGACGCTGCTCAGGTCGTGAAACTGAAGCCGGTCTTTGCGGCATTTGAAGATCCGGATCAGCCGCTGGCAAACGCCGTCGATGACAAGCCTGCAACGGCGTGGGTCGTGCGATCGACCGCAAAGAAAGACAACGCGGCGATCTTCGAATTTGAATCGCCCCTGGCGGGCTTCGCCAACGGTACAGAACTTGTCGTTGAACTGAATTTCCGCGACCTGGGAATCGGACGATTGCGAGTCTCGCTCAGCATCGAGCCGAATCCGGCGACGTGGGCAGGTGACGTGTCACTTCAGCATGTCGGCGAACTGCGAGCGATCGTCGCTGCCCACAACAAGGAGCTGCCCGAACAAGTGCGAGTTCCGCTGACTCGCTGGTTTGCTCCGTTCGATGCGGAAACCGCGAAGGCCTTTCACGCCGTGCGCGATCATGCGGCGGCCGCGCCGCGTCCAAATCTGCAGGAAGTTTATACGACCATCGCTGGCGGACAGGATGTCTTCTTTCTCCGACGCGGTGAAGTCGATAATAAGCAGGACAAGGCGGAACCAGGTTACCTGCAGGTGTTGTGGCGGAGCAATGAACCGGCGAAACCCGCTCAAGCGCCAACGCCGGAGCATCCCCGAGTCTCGCTCGCCAACTGGATGACTGACGTCGAACATGGGGCCGGGCCGCTGCTGGCACGGGTCATCGTCAACCGTCTCTGGCAGCATCATCTGGGAGAGGGCATCGTCGGCTCCCCGAATGACTTTGGTGTGCAGGGAGAATGGCCGACACATCCCGAGCTGTTGGAGTACCTCGCGACGGAACTCGTTCGCGGCGGCTGGAAGCTGAAACCACTGCATCGTGCGATCATGCTCTCCGACGTCTATCAGCAGTCGCACGAAGTCAATTTTGACAATCTGAAGATCGACCCGGCAAACCGCTTCTGGTGGCATTTTCAGCCGCATCGACTGGAAGCAGAAACGATTCGGGATGCACTGCTTGCCACAGGTGGAAATCTCGATCCCGCGATGTTCGGACCAAGCGTGCTTGATGACAGCCTGCGTCGAAGCGTCTATCTGCGAGTCAAGCGGAGCGAACTGCTTCCGATCATGACGATGTTCGACGCTCCCGAACCAACTCAAAGTATCGGTGAGCGCAGCGTCACCACGGTCCCGACGCAGGCTCTGGCCTTGATGAACTCGCCGCTGGTGCGACAGCAGGCCGAAAAGCTGTTCTCGCTGATCAAGCCCGCCACCGACGTTCCCTTGTCTTCCGCCATCGACCGCGGCTACCAGATCGCCTTCGGCAGGTCGCCGACTGACGCTGAGCAAACTCGCATGAAGGCCTTCATCGAACAGCAGCGGACCGCGATGGGCGGCGACGCACCAGAGTCGACAGATAAAGCTCTCATCGAATTCTGCCATGTCCTGTATTGCCTGAATGAGTTTGTCTACATCGACTGAAGGACCATTTCATGTTCAACTTTTACTCCCCTGCCGAGGTCGCGTTGCCAGCCCGTCGGCGCTTTCTTCAGCAGGCGGGGCTTGGCTTCGGGTCATTCGCACTTGCCAGCATACTTCAGGGTGAGACGTCAGCGGCTGCAGATCCTGCAGATCCGCTGGCACTCCGGCCACCGGATTTCCCTGGGAAGGTGAAGTCAATCATCTGGCTGTTTATGACGGGCGCGCCATCACAGGTCGATACCTGGGACTACAAGCCGGAATTGCAGCAACGCCACGGCCAGGAACTCGCGGGATCCGATCCGAAAACCGGGTTCTTCACGACCAGCGGCAAGTGCCTCAAGTCACCGTTTGAATGGGGCCAGCATGGAGAGTCAGGCTCGTGGGTGTCAGATTTGTTTCCACATCTGTCGAAGCACGTCGATAAGATGTGTTTTCTGCATTCAATGTATCTCAAGCAGAACAATCACGCGCCTGCGTCGCTTGAGCTGATGTGCGGTACCAATCGTCCTGGACTTCCGGCGCTCGGTGCCTGGATGACTTACGGCCTGGGATCACAGAATCAGAATCTTCCTTCGTTTGTCGTACTGCACGACACGCGGCCGCGCGGAGACGATCAGATCTGGTCGGCTGGCTTTCTTCCCAAGACCTATCAGGCCCTGGCACTCGATGCACGACGCAAGGAATCGATTGACAATCTGGTTCGCGACGGCAAGCACTCCGACATCCAGCAGCGCTCGCAACTCGATCTGATCCGCGAACTGAATCAGGTGCATGCCACCAACCGCCCCACTCAGGCCGATCTGGCGGCGCGAATCAACTCGTTTGAGCTGGCGTACCGCATGCAGATGGCTGCCCCCGAAGCACTGGATCTGTCGAGTGAGTCGGAAGAGATGCACAAACTGTACGGGATGGATCGTCCCGAATGCGAAACATTTTCAAGGCAGTGTCTGCTCGCGCGGCGGCTGGTTGAACGCGGCGTGCGATTCGTGCAGATCTTTGCAGGCAAGGGCGTAGGCGGTGACGGCAGCGTGAATGATGTTCCGTGGGATTGCCACAGCGACGTTGAGGTCAACCACCGATCCTGTGGACTGCACACCGATCAACCCGCCGCAGCGCTGCTTGCCGATCTGGAAGCCCGAGGGCTGCTGGATTCAACGCTGGTGATTTGGGGCGGCGAGTTCGGTCGTACTTCCGATTCGCAGGGCGACAAGGGACGCGATCACAACCCCAATGGCTTCACCATCTGGTTGGCCGGAGCGGGTGTCAAAGGCGGCTTCCATTATGGCGCAACAGATCCGTTCGGCTACAAGGCGGTCGAAAACAAGGTCCATGTGAACGATCTGCACGCGACGCTGCTGCATCTGCTTGGGCTTGAGCACACCAAACTGACCTACAAATTCAATGGCCGCGACTTCCGCCTGACCGATGTGGGGGGCGAAGTGCTGAGAGACATTCTCTCCTGAACTGCAGGCGATGGTCACGGACGGTCGCTGCCTGCGTCGTAACGAAACTGGTTACTGGCAATCCACGGTCAACCTTGACGATTGAGGAAAAGGGCTGGCCGTCTTACCGCACGTCCTCGTCCGCTGTTTTACTATTCCTTGTTTTTGATTTGCGAGCAGCAGGCCTGACTTTTGCTGCAGTTGCCGTTCCCAGCCCAAGTGCAATCACTGTCTTCTCTTCACACAACGGGGTCACACTGCCAGGCTGAGACAGCATCTCTGCAACGGTCGTTTCTCGAAATACTTTTTCGGTGGCCGCCATGGCGTCGTCGAGTCGCCGATGCAGCGGACACAGATTTGTGCCGTGCGATTGGAGGTTGAGGGGACACTGACGAATTCGTTTAATGGGATCGACAGCATTGACAACATCGAGAATTGTCAGGCTCGCCGGGGCAGTTGTGAGCAGGAAACCACCGTGAAGTCCGCGCTGCGATGTGACCAGACCGCCTCGCACTAAACCCTGCATGAGCTTGGAAAGGTATGGCAATGGTACCTGAGTAATCTTAGCCAGTTTCTTTGCCGTACACGGTTGTCCCTCATGCTGCGCAATTGTCACGATGGCTCGCAGGGCATATTCAACAGTTTGTGAAATCATGGAACATCGTTCCGGAGTCACCGCTTCTGGGAACAAACACGGGTGGCTTGGAAAAGGGGTCAGGAACCAATAGTGCGCAGCACCCTTCGGGCCATGTGGCAAGGTGTCTGTCTGAATACGGCTGTTTTTGTGAGCGGCAAGGCGCTAGCCGCCGGTTTTTGCAGGCGAATTACCCGCGGCTAGCGGTCTGTTGGCTTAATGATTTTTGGAGCTCATGGTCATACCAACCCGAAGCGCCAGCGAGGAATTCAGCTATTTCAGCCTCGCTGGCGCTTCGGGTTGGTATTAAATCAACAGACCGCTAGCGCCTTGCGGCCCACGGTTTTTGTGTATCGGGACAGACTCCTAGTGGCTACTGACCCCTTTTCCAAGCCCAGAGCATTAGTTTAGGATATTGAAATCCTGAATTGCAATCGATCCGCACACAGAAAATGACCTGGCGTCTGTGGGTCTCCGTGGCGGGACTCGGCAGTGCCCCGCAACAAATCACAAGGCGCACAACGTCGGGCCGATCAGACCGACTTCCCGGGGAGCGTGCGATCTTCGTGCGTATGTGGAAATGGCTCCAGGTGCACAAGGACATCGCGCAGATTCGGAAACTCTTTGAGCAATCGATCCTTGACCTGATGACCGATCCGGTGTCCTTCCGCGACTGAGAGGTGCTGATCGACTTCGATATGAATATCGGCAAAGAACTCCAGTCCCGATTTTCGCACCCAGAGTGTTTCAACTTCTTCGACTCCTGCAACCTCCAGCGCTGCTGCCCTGACGCGTCCCACGAACTCCGAGTCTGCCTGCACATCCATGAGTTCGCTGGCACTGGATCGAAACAGTTGCATTCCCGACCAGACAATGACTGCGACCACGATGAGCGAGGCCACTTCGTCGGCCCAGATGAACGGTGTGCCTCCGACGCGAATCGTGCCCAGTCCGATCAGCACCGCGAGGGCACACAGAGCATCGCTGCGGTGGTCCCATGCGTTGGCAATGAGCGCCGCCGACCCCGTGCGTTTGCCAATCCGCACTTTGTACTGGTAAAGCGATTCTTTAATGAGAATGTTGAATCCGGCAATCCAGAGCGTCCAGACAGGAGGAATGTCATGCTGGACGGTGATTCGCTGAACGGATTCCCATCCCACAAAGCATGCAGAAAGGATGACCAGCAGTGCAACGTTTGAGGCCGCGATTCCTTCCGCTCGGGTGTGGCCATAGGGATGTTCGGCATCGGCAGGACGCTGAGCAACCCGGAGTGCAAAAAGCACTACGATGGTTGTCACGACGTCGCCAATTGAATTGACCGCATCCGCGATCAGGGC
>JANOUN010001141.1:0-2165 GCA_031416875.1 Planctomycetota bacterium
TTGTGAGCGGCAAGGCGCTAGCCGCCGGTTTTTGCAGGCGAATTACCCGCGGCTAGCGCCTTGCGGCTCACGGTTTTGGCGTATCGGGACACACTCCCGGGATAGAGGAACTTCAAACCGATGCTACGGTCTTCGCTCAGCGTGATTGGGATCGTTTTGATTCTGCTGGATCGATCTGGGCGTGGCCAGGATCAGGTGCACTTCGAACAGCAGATTCGGCCTTTGCTCGTTCAGCACTGCGGCAAATGTCATGGCCCGACGACGCAGAAGAGTGGGTTACGTCTGGACGCTCGTCATGCGGCGTTCAAAGGCGGTGACAGTGGCCCCGTCATCGTCCCGGGGAAAAGCGGCGATAGTGAATTGCTGCGGCGCATACAATCTGTCGATCCTGATGAGCGTATGCCACCGGATGGCCCGCCGCTGAAAGCGAATGAGATTGTGCTGCTGCAACGCTGGATCGACGACGGCGCACAATGGCCTGAGACCGATTACGATCGAGAAGCTGCCATTGATCCTCGGTTTCAGCACTGGGCCTTCCAACCGCTGAATCCCATCGACGTGCCGGAGATTAGCGATCAGGCGGCAAATGCCTCGGCTCCACTGAATGTGATCGATCATTTCATCATCGCAAAACTGCATGAACATTCCCTTCCGCTCAATCCCGTCGCCGACCCACGCACGCTTGTTCGTCGTCTGGCACTGGACGTGACCGGGCTTCCGGCGAGTTTTGAAGATGTGGCTGTATTTGAAGCGAGCGACGATCCCAAAGCATGGTCATCACTGGTTGAATCGATGCTCGCAAGTCCGCGGTATGGCGAACGTTGGGCGCAGCACTGGCTGGATGTGATTCGATACGCTGACACGCACGGTTTTGAAGTCAACACGCCACGTGAAAACGCATGGCCGTATCGAGACTACGTCATTCAGGCATTGAACGAAGACAAACCGTACGATCAGTTCGTGCGGGAACAACTGGCAGGTGATGTGCTTCACGCTGACGCGGCTACCGGTTTCATGGTGGCGTCCGCCGTGCTGCTTCCCGGACAGATCGGTGCGGATGATGTGTCAAAACGCCTCGCACGACAGGATGCACTGGACGAGATCATCGTCGGCACCAGCGGCTCGTTTCTGGGACTGACGATCGGCTGTGCCAGATGCCATGATCACAAATTTGATCCGATCACGCAGCAGGACTATTACAACATGCAGGCGTTCTTTGCAGGCGTCGATTACGGGGATCGTCCGATCCGCGATGCAGCAGCGTCTGAGAAAACGCAGAGTGCCGCACAGCTCGCGAAGAAGATTGAAGAACTGGAATCGACGCTGCGACAATTTGAACCACCGGCGTTCGCTGGTCGCACCCTCATCATCAATGAAGACGACCCTGCGCGAACCACGACCCTCAAATCCTCCAATGGCCCAGGCAACAATCCGGAAGGCACGCAGCGCGGTTATCGCGACGATCCTGGTGACATCGATCGTGCCGGCAACCTGAGCGGTGGACACTACACCTGGTGGAACAACGTGCCCGGAGAAGATGTGCTCACCTGGAATCCCGCGGAAGTGGGCACGTTTGAACTCTGGCTTTCCTGGGGAGCCCACGGCAGCGGCGTCCACACGCGAGACGCACGATACCTCCTGGACGACGATGGCGATCTCACGATCCGCGAAGATCAGCATGAATTGGAGACCGTGGATCAGTATTACATGGCGGGAATCATGGACGGTCAAACCGAACAGAAGCCGCTCTGGAGCGGTCTGAAGTCTGTCGGTCCCGTCACTTTGACGGCCGCTTCAAGAATCGTGCTGCGCGGCGGTGACACGGGCACAGGCATCACGGCCGATGCGATCGTGCTGCAGGAAACTGGAGTTTCTGCATCTGCCCAAGTCACAAAATCCGCGTCGTGGAAGCAGCCACGACTGCGACCTGCTGTCAATTCGAAAATGAACGTCGAACACTTTGATGCCGTGAGCGCCAGGTTTGTGCGGTTCACGACCGGTGAAACCATCAACAGCAATCAGCACGAACCGTGTCTGGACGAGCTGGAAGTCTATTCCGCCACGGATCCCCTGCAGAACGTGGCGTTGGCAACAAACGGCACGATCACTCAATCCTCCGGCAACTACTCCGACACAGGCAGCCTGGCGATGGTGAGCGCGCTCTT
>JANOUN010001142.1:0-2675 GCA_031416875.1 Planctomycetota bacterium
ATGAACTCCGGACGCAGCCCGACACGGCTGATGCTGCAGATCGGCTCCTTGTCGGCGCTGCGACTCTGGCAGATTCTGATTCGCTGTTGACGCTTCTGAGAGAGCTGTCTGGCCGAGTTTCAGAGTCAGCCGCTGCCGAACATTTTTCGCGGTTGGCGCAGTTCGTCGATGCCTGGAGTCGCCGCTCGCCGCAGGATGTTTCACCCGGCGACAACGATCTTCACGCCGCATGGATGCCGGCAATTGATGCAGCACTGCACGTTGTCGAACACGATGAATTCGAAATCAAAACCCGGATTGCAGCCGTCAGGCTGTTGGCTCTGGCACCGTTCCTGGGTGAACCACATTCGGATTCGCTGGCGGCGCTGCTGACGCCTCGAACGCAGCCGGAGTTGCAATCGGCCGCAATTGAGGCATTGAAGAGAGACAGCAGACCGGAGGTCGCTGATGTTGTGCTCACGGATTGGGCCTCCCGCGAGCCTCGGCTGCGGAAAGAAGGCGTCGCCCTGCTGCTGTCGCGGTCTGCCTGGACGCAACGCCTGCTGGCAGCCATTGAAGCAGGAACTGTCTCCGCGGGAGAACTCGATTTGCCGCAGCAACAGGCATTGCTGGAAAACGCAGACGAATCGATCCGGATTGCTGCGGCAAAGAGCTTCAAGCCTCGAACGTCCGCCGGACGTCAACAGGCAATTGATCGCTTCACGGCAGCTTTGCAGGAGAGTGGCGATCCCGGCACGGGGCGTCAGGTCTTCCAGAAACATTGCGCGAATTGTCATCGGCTGCAGGACACAGGACATGTGGTCGGTCCGGATATCGCGGCCTACGGCGGCAAGCCGGTTCAATCGCTCTTGATCGCTATGCTGGATCCGAATCAGGCCGTGGATCCTCGCTATCAGTCCTATGTCGCAGTGCTGAAGGATGGCCGCAGCGTTACGGGATTGATTGCTGAAGAGACCGCTTCGGGGCTGACTTTGCTGGCCGCCGAAGGCAAACGGGAGAGCGTGCTGCGTTCTGAGATCGATGAAATCCGCAGTACCGGCAAGTCGCTGATGCCCGAAGGCGTTGAGCAAAACGCGACAACGGACGACATGAATCACCTCTGGGCATTTTTCCGGACGCTGCGTTTGCCGCCAAAGACACTGGAAGGCAATCAACCGACGGTCGTCGAAGTCCCGGCAGAGGGCAACGTCGCACTTCTCGCGTCGCAGGCCGAAATCTTTGGCGGCGAGATCACCTTTGAGCTGCCATTTCAGAATATCGGATTCTGGCACGGGAAGGATGATATGGTTCGCTGGCGAATCAAATCGCCGATGGTTCGACAGACGGAAATTTGGGCCGAATGGGCCTGTGATGCAAATGCCGCGGGCAACCTTTTTGTGATCGAAGGCGTTGAGCCCGTACTGAAAGGAAAGGTGGGTTCAACCGGAGCATGGAGTCGCTATCAGCTGCAAATGCTGGGGACAGTGACGGTCCGCGAAGGGGAGTCCGAGATCGTGATTCGTCCAGGCGGAGAACTTCGCTCGGCGCTGGCCGATTTGCGGGCGTTGCATCTGGTGCAGCTGGATGGTGTCCCGCTGGCGACGGGAATGGTGGAGGATCCGAAACCGGCTTCGACGTCTCTGAAAACGGTGGCCGACATCGCCGCTTTCTTGATCGACGATCATCAACCGACTGCGGAACGGGAAGCAATCATCGCTGCGAATCTGGATCGCGCGTCGAAGATCATTCCGCTCATGGTTCAAGGCTTGCCCGATGCTGCGGGCAGCAAGGAAGAATACCGCAGAATTCCATGGATCTGGCGGTTGGCCATTGCCGTCGGAAAACACGGCGATGCGCAGCAGATCCGCAGCGTCCTCGCCGCTTCATTGCCGCAGGAAGAACAACCACTGGAACACTGGCAAGCGGTTGTGATCGGTGGTGGGTTGATCAACGGAATCAGTCTGTCCGGGAAATGGCCGCAGGAAGAATTGTCTGCGTTGATGAAAGATGATGAGGCACTGCAGACGGCCTGGAATCAGACGCTCCATTCGTCGACAAAAATGGCGGACGACGAATCGGTTCCAACAGGAACGCGTTACGACGCTCTTCGCGTTGTCGCAATGCGCGACTGGAGTAAAAGCAGAATGCAGCTGGAACATTACCTGCAGAAAGACGTCCATGACGAACTGCAGATGGGAGCAATCAGCTGCCTTTCGGACGTTCAGGAACTGGAGGTTGCTGCGTTGTTGATCAAAGGATTCGCAGATTTTTCGAATGAAAATCGCCAACTGGCGCTCGACGCATTGCTGCGAACTGATGAACGCTGCCTCGCACTGCTCAACGCTTTGGCTGAAGCCCGCCTTCCAGCCGACCTGAAGCAACATGACAAGGTCACCGGGCTTCGGGAGCATGCCTCGGAGTCTGTGCGAATGCTCGCGGAACGAATTCTGAAGGGACGATAAGACGCTTTGAAAAATGGGTCAGGAACCAATAGCCAAATGGCCCAGAGAGTGCTCCGCACTATTGGTTCCTGCCCCCTTTTTTAAAGCCGTGATCAATCGCGGGTGACTGACTGTCTGTGTGTGCGTGATCGCACGCGACTCCATCAGAATGTGCATATTGTCGCAATCTGTCGCGAACATTTTTTCTCCGAAATGTCCATGCATTCTGCATGCATAATTGTGCTTTGCGGCTCG
>JANOUN010001143.1:0-13157 GCA_031416875.1 Planctomycetota bacterium
GGAATCGTCTTTCGCCACGACCGGCAGCGGTCCACCGTTGGATGCCGCGAGGGCCGGATGCGGCACAGTGCGGCTGGCCCGAGGATTGATGCGATACAAAGTTCCGTTGACGACGCGGTGCGTTCCGATCCGCACTCGCACGGAGTCACCCACAACCTGCAGTGAACCGGCGAGGTCGCGCTGTCCGATCGAGATCTGCAGCTCCTTCTGATTCTCGGGTTGTCAGTATGGAGTATTGGTACCATGCACCTTCAACAAACGATCATTGCGTCAAGCCTTCGGGAAACTTGCTTCTGCTGACAGGAGTTCATTGCGATCGGGAAATGAATTCCAGATCCTCGTCGGCCGCCATGCATAATTGCAAGTCGCCACAGTCGAAGCTCAACATGAACCCACCTGAGTCTGGACAACCATGTTGCGAAGCCAATTCAGATCCACTCTCAAGAATGTACTTCACCACCGCAGGTTTGTTGTTTACGAGTACGCGATCTGCTGCCTGAATACACTCACCTGACAGATAGAAAAAGTTTGGCATCAGAGTATCCCCCGCCTGAGCGGTGCATATCGATATCGAAGTTCCGTCGCGCCCGATAAGGCAGACTCGGAAAGAGTCTCTGCCACTGACTCTTTGATGTCGATCGGGAAGAATGCATCACCAGGAACATACCCGACATGAAGTCCCAGGTGGAGTTGAGTTTCTTCTTGAGCGAATGCCGGCGACGACGTTAACGACAGCATCCAAAACAGGATACAGACAGCCCTGATCGCCAATCGGAGCGTCACTGCCATCAAGCCAAACGCTGACCGCGTTGCAGCGAAAGTACGAGCACTCTTGGCGCGTCTGGCACGCAGAATTCTGCATAGAATTGATCCAAAATGAAGTGACATTGTCGATCACCGACCATTCAATTCCCGGCTGAGCTTCTGCCGGGAAATTCTTTAATAAACTGGAACCTCAGGTCACAGTCCAAAGAAATCAACAGCTCCAATCCTTCTACGGGAATAGTCAGAAATCGTGACCCGTCATTCAGAGCCAAACCACCCTGAATTTCCAGTTTTAGACGTCCGGAGATAATCATTAAACTTTCGATATTTCTGGACAACCAGTCGAAGGTGCGTTCGACGCCGATTTCTTCCGGGAGCTCCTCTTCAATGATGGTCAACATCGCAAAATACGTCGGTACGCCATCTTCCTCGAATGTCTTTGGTGCGCCCCAAAAAGGAATTCCAAGGCTTTCGTCGAGAGTAAGGATACTCGCATCGGAACCGACGACCTGCAGTGTCGCCATTAAAAATGTCATCGCTGCCACTCGCACCGAAATGTTCAAAAACTGAATCATCCGCCTGGCACGCCGTTCAATGGTTTCTGAAATCAGCAATCGCGGTCGAGACCACGCCAGCCATGACGGCTGTGATGGCCATCAACGTTGTGCCACCAAAGCAGATTCGATTCGCGGACCCGATTAAGGCCAATCGATCGCTTGGCGAATACGAGTATTCGGGCAACAGGCACCAGCAAACACCCCAGCCCACCGCCATCCAAATCATGATGCCAGGTTGAAATTGTCCACGCGAGACGAGAATACACGCAACGGATGCCAGGAGAGAACTCGCCGAAATGATGAGATCAGTTTGTCCAGTGTGAAGGAAGAGCCAAAGTGACACGCACCACCACAACACAGCCGCTACGACAATGAGCAATGAAATTTTGCCTGTCGATGCAATGCTCACGAGTCTTCCATTTCAATCTCTTGCCGTATGAGAAGTCTCGCTACGGTCCAGCGTAGTATGGCCCCCAAAACCACAATTCGACAGTCGCAGTATTTTGCTTCCCAAAATCGCCTTGTGAATTTCGTTGCCGCGTCGGTGATAACCCGAAATCTTCAGCACCGTCACGCCAGAGTACGATTGACTCTCGGAGTTGCTGAAGGCCATCAGGTGTCACTTCAATCGTAGCAGCTTCGCCTTCGACGGATATCCGGATCTGGTGGAAATCTGCACTTTCGTTTGAGAGGATCAACCGGAGAGTCGAGCATTCATTTGCTCGTCCACACGGTTTGAACGTCAGCTTGCGTTGCGCAGGTGGTCCTGCCACTTCGAGTTCGTCGATCGCCCGAAGCAAAGGGCCGCACGATTCCGGGACCGATTTGAAAAGACAAATTGACGGTCCGACTGATCTGACACGCCCTGCGTGGTGCCAGCATTCGAGGTCGACGTTCTGGAAATACGTCTTCACAATGTGTTCACCATTATCAACGTCCGAACTCTAATTCATGGGGCTACATCAAGGCGTCCAAGTCATTCGACGGTCCCTGTATCGAGCCGACTTGCTTGAAGCCGATTTCTTTTGGAACGAAACGTACGACGAGCCATACTGCCACCAGTCGTGTTCATGACCGTCTGCGATTGGGAAAGACACGAAAGTTTCGGTATGCTCGGGCGAATCTCCAGAATTGCTCGCCAGGAAAGCCTGTCAAATCTCCAGGTTTGCAGATAAAATTGCAATGCCATGAGGATCACAACGCAAGGTTCTTATGAGTTTTGGCGGGTATTCACCGACGCAGCACTGGATCACAGTTATGTCAAACACCGTTGAATTGCCCTACTACACGATCAAAGCAGAGACGCTCGCGCAATGGCTCGATAGTCAGCCTGAGTTGTGGTGGAACGTGGATGGCGATCCGTTACTCACATCACACGTCGATTTTTCGTGCCCAAGTGAGGAGCTTTCCGCTGAACTCCGCAGGATCGGCAAGCCATTGAGGTTGTTCGACCCGCGTGAGGCTCCAGAGGCTCGCGGTGAGGCAGTGCCGGTCGATGAACTCAACGACCTGGCGGATACTCATAACAACTCGAAAGCCCGGACGTTTCTTCTCTCCTGGGAAGGTGACGACATTCAATGGTTGTTGTCTGAAGATCCGGATGCCGCGAAAGCCGGTGCCTGACAGGGACACTCATTATGGCAGGCCGTCCGCCCATCAACCTCAACCAGAAGATTCGAGATCTTCTGACCCACACTGTTCCAGTTCGACGGGACGTTGATGCTCCGATTCGAAACTTTGAAGGAAGAGTCAGTGCAGGATTCAGTCTCATCAAATATCTGGACGACCATATTTCCACGGAGACCGTCTACAGCACGGTCTACGATGGACACCTGACGAATCTTCACAGGATGGTGCTGGTGAGTCTTGTAGAAGCGTTTGAGAGGTTCATCAAAGAAGTGGCCGTCGTTTGTGTCGATGCAGTTGCGTCGTATTCAATTGACAATCGCTTCGATGGATTCACAACTTCCGGCGGGACCGTCGCCGCTCAGTTTAGCGCTGGCTCGATCGGCAAGGCGCTGTGTGAATCTGACACATGGCTCAGCAATTCTACGATCAACGACCGATTTCGGCAAATTCTGAAACCGCACTTCGGAGAAGTCTGGGAATACCTGTTTCCCAACGAAAAACAGACGCCGATTGCTGAGCGTGATCGGGCAAAGACTCTCGCAATATTGTGGCAGATTCGGCACAACATCACGCACAACACCGGTTTACTGACAGGTTCGGACGCACGAAGACTGACGCTGATGGTCAAAGCGGAAGTTGAGTCGGGAAAGACACTCAGTCCGAGTCGATTCGATTTGCGATACGTCAAACGATTTCTCGTTGAGACTGCGGTTCACACCAACCAGCGAATTGGACAAAGGCTGGCCTCGCTTTTATCCGAGTTGCACGCAGACAATCCGACACTGTTCGTTCCACAGGCAGTTGCAGATGCAATCTCCGTTAGCTTTCAGCATCAATTGATCGTCGCTGGCGCGATCGGAGCCCTGTGACCTGTCGACCACAGATTTTACCACCGACCAATTCCCGTTCAGATCGGACTTGCTGCTGTGACGATGATGCGTTGCGAGTCTTCGCGATCAGGAACGGCAACTCGGTGATTGCATCAATGACGGAGTGCCCAGTTCCAATCTTTGGTATCGCAAACTCGATTCGAAAATATTTTCGACGCATTGGCCTGCATCGACCAGAGCGGTGAACGATGTGGCGACAAATTCCGCAAGTGTGATCAATTTGATGGCGAGGCACGCACATTTTCTCACCATGCCCGCAAGTGCCGGAATCGAGTTGGTTCGACCACTCCTGCGGCAGATATCTGTGCGTCATTGCTCAGTCAGGACTAACCGTCCCGAGTCAGTAACTGCCTTTCGAAAACTGACCGAGCTGACGAAGGCCTTCGCATTGAACGGCAACCGCTCAATAGCGGAAGTTGCCCCCGACGACGCACCGGGACTCTCGTCGCATACGGGTGCGTCCATTGATGTTCTCTGACGCTCTCCATGTCCGGGAATATCCGAAGCCGCTTTCTCGCAATCTTCTGCAAAACAGAAACCATCTGTACCGGCGGGCTGACCACCCGCCGCGCGCCGCTTCAGGGATTCAGTTGTGCCTCAATCCAGTGTTGCGCGGAGCGCCAGCAGTGGACACCCAGTGATGCGGGAATCAGGCCGGGCGAGGCTGTGCCGCGTTCGCCGCAGCGAAGTTGAGTCGCGTCCTCGGGTTCCAGTCGCACGATGCCGGTGAAGCGGTGCTCGGTCAATCGCATGGCATCTTGAGCATCGGCCTGCTTTGCGGAATCGTCTTTCGCCACGACCGGCAGCGGTCCACCGTTGGATGCCGCGAGGGCCGGATGCGGCACAGTGCGGCTGGCCCGAGGATTGATGCGATACAAGGTTCCGTTGACGACGCGGTGCGTTCCGATCCGCACTCGCACGGAGTCACCCACAACCTGCAGTGAACCGGCGAGGTCGCGTTGTCCGATCGAGATCTGCAGCTCTTTCTGATTCTCGCGCCCGATTGTAATGAGTTCCCGACCGGGCTTTGCAAACGTGCCGACCAGCCGATTCAGATTCTGCGCGATCACACAGCCGCTTCGGCCGGCACGAAGTTCCAGTCCCGCGACCTGTTTCTGGCACTCGGCGAGTTGCAGGCGCAACGATTCCAGATTTCCCTGCGCGACGCTCAGCGCACCGCCGTTGTGATCACGGTTCGCGGTCTGCTGGCGAAGTTCTTCCTGAGCCACCCGTTGCTGCAGGTCGGCATGTTTCGCTGAGACTTCTTCATTGGTCAATGATACGAGCAAATCACCAGCCACCACTTCCTGACCATCGATCACATGTACGTTTTGAATGAAGCCCGGCGTTGTCGAACGAATCACTTCGCCATCGGTGTATTCCACAATTCCTGGGGCCGTAATCATCACCGGAGCAGGCACGGCGAAATACAACAGGGCTGCGCCGGACGCACTGAACGCAGTCACTGCGAAGGCACGGACCAGGCGTTCGGGCTGTTGTAATCTCAGCGTGTGCAGACTCTTCAAAAATCCCCAGAGTGGTTTTCCGAACCACAGGACAACTCCGGCAGCCGCCAGCGCGACACCGGCCCCATGAAACAACACGGACGCAGCGATCAACAGCGACAGCGACACCATGCCGCGCCAGATGGCAGCGAAGATGCCAAACGTCATCAATACCCAGCGTTCGCGTCCGATCATCGTCGGTGCTGCGGATGATCCGCCAAATGCAATCCGCCGCGCAGCATGGTTGACCGTCTGAGTGGACTGTGCCATCAGATTCGGAATCTGCAGCAGATCGGACAGAATGTAATACCCATCGAATCGCATGAGCGGATTCAGGTTGAACACCAGCGTCGAAACGCTCGCCATCACAATGATGTTCTGCAGAATGTGACGTACAAGGGACGACTCACTGTGCGACCACAGCAGGATTGCGACCGACGCGATCAGAAATTCAATGTAGACACCCGCCGCCGCGGTATGAATTCGGTGCCAGCGTGAGCGGAACGCCCAGCTGGAAGACGCATCAACGTAAGCCAGGGGAGTCAATATGGCGAGCACAAAGCCTGTTTCCCGAATATTGCCGCCGTAGCGCAGGCAGACCAGACCATGAGCTGTCTCATGCACACACTTCAGACCGATCCATGCGGCCAGCAGCCACACCCAGTTTTCCCTGGCGATGACGTTCGCTGAATCCGCCGAAAACCGGGTCCAGTTGTTCGACAGCACAATCGCTGCTGCGATCAACAGAATCAATGACAGCACAAACGCCGGTGCGGAAAAGATCCAGCCAAATGCAGGCTGCAATGCCTTAAGAAAGCCTTCCGGCCGACCCAGCGGCACCTTGATCCACAAAGGATTCAGTTTCTTCCACCAGCGTTCTGAAGAACCTGCCAGCCGCACGGACGATGTTGCCCCTGAAGCCGCGGCATCGGCATCGGAGAACGATGCCAGCCCGTTGTCGAGCAGCCAGGAATACACGGTCATCGCCTGAAACTGGCTGAGAGAACCGGCTCCGAGTTTCTGCGAAGTCACGGCCAGCGCTTCTGCGAAACTGGTCCTGCCGTTCAGCAGCGAAACAAAGACGTACTCCGGATAGCCGATGCGATAGAATTCCGATGTGGTCGATACTTCGACATGATAAAAGGTTTCAGCACCGTAGCGCTGCGGAATGAACATCAGGTCGTTGCGCAGTTTAAGCCGCGTGCGTGTCAGTTCGACGGTTGAAATATCAGGCAGTCCCTGCATGTTACCACCCCAGCCAGCCCAGCAGATAAGCGACCGGCTTGTGGAACAGATTCCAGCCAAGCAGATTTCGCCCCGTGCTGATTTTTGAGGAACCGCGCATTCCGGGTCGCAGCATTCCTTCAGAATTGACAACGTCCGCCTCCGCGACAAACACATTGACACCGTCACGCAGTTCTGCGCGAGGGTGAATGGTGCGGATAGAGGCTTCAAGAGAATCTTCCGGCATGGCGTCCAGTTGCACACGAACCGTCATGCCGGTCCGCACATGTCGCACATCGCATTCCGGAATGCAGACTTCAACGACCATTGTGTCCAGGGGTGCGATTTCAAAAAGTGTCTGACCCATTTCCAGCGGCACGCCTTCCGCTTCGCGATGATCACCACTCACCACGACGCCATCTGCCGGGCTGCGAATTTCCAGGCTGGCGTCACGATGTGTCAGGAGTTCTGAGCGCTGTTGCAGACGCTGGATTTCGTGCAACGCGATTGCCGCGTCACCGAACTTCTGGCTGCTCATGTGTGTGTTGCGTTCTTTTGTCGCTTTATGCAGATTGGCCTGAACTTCGGCCAGTTCCCAGCGGATTTCGCGACCGTCCAGAATGGCCAGCAAGTCATTCTTTCGCACAATGTCGCCGGGTTCGACAAGACATTTCAGCAGTGGTCCGTCGAACGGAGCGGCGACGAATCGGCGTTGCACTGGCTGTAATTCGCAAGTGCCCTGCACGGCATAGTCCACTGGCACCATCAATGCGACAGCAATTGCTCCGCAAATCCACCCAATGAGTTCCAGACGTGAGCGAGTCAGCAGTTTGCGGGTCGCCTGTGTCCACTTCAGCCAGCGACTGTCGGCCAGTTTTTGCAGGATCTCCAGACAACTTCCCAGGGATTCGCCCCCGGCTCGCAGGAATCGTTCAGCAGTTACTGCGCGGTCCATCATGGCCGGACCGCGAAAAGTCAGCAGGATCGAGCCCGTGCCTGTGCCGGTTTCGGTCTGCAGCGGCATTGAAACGATCGTGCAGTCGTTCCATGATTCCGAAAGCTGCTGGTGCGACAGAAGTGCGTGGCGATTGTCCGGGTCTCGAACGGGCCATGTGCCTCCTGCCGACCGCAGCTGTGTTTCCTGAAGGACAGATTCAATGAGTCGTGTTTCGTCTGAGAATGGATCGATTGTGCCACCACCCGCGATCGCGTTGAGTCGAACATCCTTCGATCCTCGGCGACAGAGTCCCACGTAGACGCCATCAGCCTGGAGCAGTATCTGCAATGAATCCGCGAGTCTCTGACACGCGGCATCAGAATTCGCTGCGGCCTGGACGTGGGCGACCAGTTCGATCAAGGCCGCAACAGTTCGTGCTTCTTCTGCAGCCGTAATACAGTGTCGCTGAAGAGCCCATTCATTCATCAGGCCACTGAGCATCAGCAGCGATGCCCATGATTCTGATGACAGACCTTCGTGCTGCGAATGCGGTTCCAGCAGCGCGAGCAGACATTGTCCGCTGAAAGCGGGGATGGGCAATGCGACCAGTTGGAATTCGCCGTCCGATGCGCCGAGCATGGGCCTGAGACATGGATCATTCGATTGACTTGCCCGTCGGGCCGTCTCGTTCATCGCCAGCCGCAGGGATGCTGCAATGCCTTCTGACGGACACAGCAGACCGTCGATCCGATCGGTCTGGCCAATCTGGCCGCTTGACGGAGAATACCAGGCAACCATGGCGGCTCCTGCAAAGCGTCGCAGATGCGCGGCCGCGGCCGTTTGCAGTGTCCGGACATCCGGCGCGGACAGCAGCGACTTGCGCGCCAGCAACATGGCATCGGCCGCAGCATGAGCTGTGGCCGATGATGGTGATTCGCTGGCGGCAGATTCCGGGTAAGCAGATGCGGAAGACGTCGCGGTGGCAGCCGGATCGATTCGATCCAGATCGATTCGATCAATGGCGTGAAGAGATTTCATGGTTCCGATCGGCTACGGGGGACGGAGTTTCTTCGGAAGAGGATGCCGGTTTGCCAGGACTCGTCAATGTTTCACAGTTCAGCACGGCTCGTTCGCCGCTTTGGTATTCGCCGTTTGGATTCGGCAAGCGCACCTTGACGCGAATCGATGAATTCGAAGAATCCGTGGTCGGGGAGACATATTCCACGATGCCTTGCGCAGTCACGTTGCCATATCCCAGCTGCAGCGTCACGGCCTGATCCTGCTGAAACGCATGGCGGTGATCGAGTGGCACGGAGAAGACAATCAGCATGGGGTCAAGCTGCACGATGCGTGCTACGACGGGATCAGACGGTGACACGAATTCGCCGGCATCTTTGTGAACTTCACTCACGATCCCCGCGATTGGAGCCCGAATACTGCGCTGTTCCAGTTGAGCTTCAATCCGACGAAACTCCAGTTGTTTGATCTCAAGCTCTTCCCGAACGGACAGATGACGTGCTTCGGCAACCGTGAGTTCTGTCACTACGCGATCGACTTCCTGCTGGCTGGCGTGATCCCGTTCGCGAAGCTGCCGAAGTTTGGTAAGTTCCGTACGACGCAGATTGACATCGGCGGCTGCGGACTGCAGGGTGCCCTCGACATTCATACTGCGGCGTGCCACGTTAAGTGACGCTTTGAGAACATCGTCAGCCATCACGGCAATCACGTCGCCGGATTTCACGATCTGGCCTTCCTTGACACTCACGCCTGACAGCGAACCCATTTCAGAAGCGGCAATCGCAATATCGCGATAAGGTTCGGTGTAGGCTTCGATGTGATTCGTATCGGCCGACTGCTTCGTCGGGGGCGCACTGGTTGTGGTGGCTCGTGCCGCGTTTGTGGCTCTTGCGGCAGAAGTGGAATCAGAGTCTGCTGCCGACGTGTCGGCGACATGATCTGAGGGACTGTCGGCACCGCGTTCTGCCGACTGCGAGTCAGCAGAGGATGTCACGGACAGCCGAACTTTTTTGTCTCCGGACTGATTAGACGTGTAAGCGGTCCATGAAGCAATTCCGCTGAGAATGACTGCACCAAGAATCAAAGCCTGAGTCTTTTTCTTCGAGACCATTTGACACCAATGTTTTCTGCGTGACTGTTGTGGCCGGACTGTTCAAATTGCCGGAGTGAAAAAAGTGCACAGCGTGCTGTCGAAATGCAACACACCCACTAGGACGTTACTTCAGGAAGTAACCACAGCAGGCCACGAAATGGACAACGTGTCTTCACGGACGTTCCGATCGAACCGATTAGACTGACAGCAACAGATGTGCCGGGATTCAGTTCCTCATGGCGTGCTCAGCCTCCCGCGATTCCATGTAGAGGTTCGCAATGCAATAATGCCGCAATCTTTTAATCGAAGAAAAGAGGGCTGACTTCAATCGGCAACGCTCGCTATTCCTGTTTGTTTTACTGATGGGCTCCTGAGGAGATAACGTGCAGCACGAACTGATCAATGTGGAAACCGGGATACATGACACGACGACCCGGCTAAGTGGCAGCAACGAGGCATGGAGTGCGTCGATGCGACGGCTGGCTGGCGGGTTGTCCGATGGCGTCGATGTCGTGACGCTGGACAACGGTCGGCTGTCGCTCGACATTCTGCCGACGCGAGGCATGGGGATCTGGCGTGGCCAGATCGATGGAATTCCTGTGAAATGGGATTCGCCCGTCGAGCGACCTGTGCATCCGGCGTTTGTGGATCAGATGCGGCGTGGCGGGATCGGATGGCTGGATGGGTTTAACGAATTGATTTGCCGCTGTGGCCTTGGTTGGCACGGGGCTCCGGGAAACGATGTGATTCGCGCCGCCGATGGAAACGTCGTTTCTGAGCAATTCCTGCCATTGCACGGGCGAATTGCGAATCTGTCGGCACATCGCGTCAGTGTTGAAGAACGCGGCGACATGATCGCCGTCCATGGCATTGTTGACGAAGCCAGCTTATTTGGGGGGAAACTGCGGCTGGAATCCACGCTCACGACGCAGGTCAATTCCAATCGCTTTGAAATCACCGATGTCGTCCATAACCTCGGAAGTCAGCCTGCGGAGGTGGAGATACTCTATCACTGCAATATTGGCCGTCCATTCCTCGAGAAAGGGTCGACGTTGCACACCGCCGCGTCAGAAGTCGCTCCTCGCAACGACCGCGCTGCAGAAGGTATTAGCATGTGGAACCTGTTCGAAGGGCCTGTCACGGGGTATACGGAACAGTGCTACCTGGCAAAAGCTGCAGGAGATTCACGCGGCTGGGGGATGGCTCTGCTGGCAGATGCCGAAAACGAGCACGCCGTATGTGTGCGATTTGACACATCGACATTGCCGTGGTTTGTGCTCTGGAAGAATACTCAGGCCGAAGCCGACGGTTACGTCGCGGGACTGGAACCCGGCAGCAGTTTTCCGAATCTGCGAACTGTTGAACGCCGGGAAGGCAGGGTCATTCAGCTGCCAGCCGGGCAATTCGTGACGTTTCGGTTGAGTATGGAAGTGGCGTGTAATCGCCGGGAAGTTCGTCGATTGCTGGACGAAGTCACAGAATTGCAGGTGGCTCATCCTCGTATCGTGCATTCAGAACCGAAAGCTCAATGGGTATGACTGGCGAGAAAACGACTGTCGAGAACGTTTGTCAGATCCTGAAGCAGCTTGCCCCGCTTCCGACAGCGGAATCATGGGACAACGTCGGACTTTTGCTGGGTCGTCCGGATCGTACAGTCAGTCGGCTCATGTCCTGCCTGACGCTCACACCGGCAGTGGCTCATGAAGCAGTCGCAAAAAATGTGCAGTTGATTGTGACTCATCATCCAGTGCTTTTCCGTGCGACCAAGTCGATCACGAGTGACACGATCGAAGGGCGTTTATTGATGGGTTTGATAGAAGCCAGGGTCGCTGTTTACAGTCCTCACACTGCTTTTGATAACGCGGAAGGGGGAATTAATCAGTGGCTGGCCGAATCTCTGGGCCTGAATACGATTGAACCGCTGCGTCGCTTCCAGCCGGGAGTTCCCGGTGGTTCTGGCCGCATGGGGATGCTTGCGGAGCCGCAATCAAAACAAGAGTTTCTGGAAAAACTGGGGACGATCGTGGGAGCTGAGTATCTGGAAGTAGCCTGGCATGGGCCGGACCGTGTGCATCGCGTAGGGCTCGCCTGTGGATCCGCGGCGGAGTACCTTTCGGATGCGTTGCAGGCGGAATGTGACACTTTCGTGACGGGTGAAGCGAGATTCCATTCCGCGGTTGAATGCCAGTCGCGGGCGTGCAATCTTGTTCTCACTGGGCATTTCAACAGTGAGCGACCGGCCGTTGTCAGACTTGCGAGCGTACTGTCTGACCGTCTATTGGGGGTCGATTGCTTTGCCAGCGAAGAGGATCGAAATCCTTTGGCACTCTTTCAATTGCCCGTAGCAACTGGCAGTTAAGTGGTGCAGCAGCAATCTGCAGGCAATTTCGATAAATGGCCCACACTACCCGCGTACTTTTACAAAACTGGCCCATGCGGAGAAAAGCAGAATGGTTCCGGAATCCCCGAAATCCCTCGGTCAGGCGTTTTCTCGGGGGATAAGGCTCAAGTGCCCGATGTGCAGCAAAGGGCGACTTTTCGCCGGTTTCATTCGAATGGAGAAAAACTGCTCGGTATGTGGGTTTCACTTTGAGCGTGGACCGGGATATTTTCTCGGGTCAACCTACATCAACTATGGTCTCACCACGCTTCTCACGACCTGGACTTACCTGGTGCTGCAGTTTGGGCTTGGGATCCCCAAGCCGGTGCTGATTCCGGCTCTGGCGGCATTTTGTGTGATTTTTCCTGTGCTTTTCTTTCGCTACGCCCGATCACTGTGGCTGTCCTTCGACTGTTATTTTGACAAAACCGGGGCGATGGAATCCGTGTCCGAACGAGAGAAGTTGGAGGATGAACAACTTTGACGAGAAAACTGAGAGCGATGGGTTGACAGTTTCCTCCCAGCCGATACACTGCCCCCTCGCAGAACGACATCGGTGTGCGTCACCAAGACGCGACTGATTGCCGGGGTGAAAGTCTCGGCAGTATTTGTGTCGTTCAGTGCTGATCTTTGACAACATGATTGAGTTTGTGAGCCTGTGAGTTTTAGCTGGTGAATTGTAAGTTAGCCGCCCTTTGACCGGGGTGGCAAACAGAGATTGAACCTTCTGCTAAACTCCGAAGGGAAACTTTCGGCAAAGCATATTTTTGAAGGGTTTGATCCTGGCTCAGAATGAACGTTGGCGGCGTGGATTAGGCATGCAAGTCGAGCGATCATCAGCAATGGTGAGAGCGGCGAACGGCGTAGTAAGACGTAGGAACGTACCCTCGGGACGGGGATAGCTATGGGAAACTGTAGGTAATACCCGATAATCTCTGCGGAGCAAAGGTGTGATTCCGCCTGGGGAGCGGCTTACGCGATATTAGCTAGTTGGTGGGGTAATGGCCTACCAAGGCGATGATGTCTAGGGGGTGTGAGAGCATGGCCCCCACGACCGGAACTGAGATACTGTCCGGACACCTACGGGTGGCTGCAGTCGAGAATCTTCCGCAATGGACGAAAGTCTGACGGAGCGACGCCGCGTGCGGGATGAAGGCCCT
>JANOUN010001144.1:0-4467 GCA_031416875.1 Planctomycetota bacterium
CTGAACTCCGCGCGGTCATGAGTGAGACAATTGGCGAGCGGCATGCGTCAGCTTGCCGGTACAAAAACGAGGTATCGGAGGGCTCACGCCAAATGGCACTCGATTTCTTCTATCAGCCGGTACGCGCTAGCGGTCTGTTGATTTAGTGGTTTTTGGGGCTCATGGTCATACCAACCCGAAGCGCCAGCGAGGAATTCCGCGTTTCTGCCTCGCTGGCGCTTCGGGTTGGTATTAAATCAACAGACCGCTAGCGTCCGGTTTACTCAAAACTACGTGGAAAACCGGGTGCTAGCGCACTGCGGCTGATACAAGTTGCGATCAAATCGAGTGCCATTGGGCGTGAGCCCGAAACCCTGGGGCTTCCTTCGCTCCGCTCAGTCCAGCCCCGGCCACCCGAACCATCAAAGCAAAAGTGACAGTGCACTAGTCCGGGCTCACGACATTCCCAGGAGTATTCGTGCGGAGTTTATATCAGGATCCCGCGAGCTCACGCATAAATCTCTCGCACGACATGGCCCTCGACATCGGTGAGCCGGAAATCCCGGCCGGCATAACGATAGGTGAGACGTTCGTGATCGAGGCCGAGCAGGTCAAGGATGGTTGCATGCAGGTCATGAATGTGAACCTTGTTCTCCGCAGCGTAGTAGCCGTAATCATCGGTCGTTCCGTAACGGATGCCGCCTTTGACGCCACCCCCGGCCAGCCACATCGTAAAGCCTTCCTGATTGTGGTCCCGCCCGGCACTGGGGCCTGAGCCTTCTGCCGTTGGAGTTCGTCCGAATTCACCGCCCCACCAGATCAGTGTGTCTTCCAGCAGTCCGCGAGCCTTGAGATCGTAAAGCAGCGCGGCAATTGGCTGATCGACTTCGCGGGCATTTTTCTCGTGCGTTGGCTTCAGATCGGAATGCTGATCCCACTGGACTTTGTCATCATTGTGCGTCACCTGAATAAATCGCACACCGGATTCCGCAAAGCGTCGAGCCATCAGGCACATGCGGGCAAAGTTGGCCGTGACAGGATTGTCGAGTCCGTACAGTCGCTGAGTCGCTTCGGATTCCGTGGACAGATCTTCAATCTTTGGCAGCTCAGACTGCATCCGAAACGCCAGTTCAAATGACGCCAGTCTTGCGTCCAGCGACGCTTCCGCACCGGATCTTGCCAGATGATCCCGATTCATCTTTTCCAGACGATCCAGCTGCAACTGCTGAATCTCTCGCGGCAGTCGTGAGTTGCGAATGTACTTCACATGCGCTTTGTCGGACGGCACGCTGGCATTTCCCAGTGATGTGCCCTGATAGTTGGCCGGAAGAAAGGCAGAACTCCAGTTGTTGATTCCGCCAAAGGCCAGTGTCGGGCAAATCGTAACAAATGCCGGCAGGTTCTGGTTCTCGGTTCCAAGTCCGTAGCTGACCCAGGAACCCATGCTGGGCCGCACGAAATTATCACTGCCGGTATGCAGCTTCATCACCGCCCCGCCATGAGCCGGGTTGGTGCCGTGGATCGAATGCAGCATGCACAAGTCATCGACGTGCGCCGCGAGTTTTGGAAACAGCTCGCTGACCCACAGCCCGCTTTCGCCGTGCTGCCGAAACCGCCAGGGAGATTTCAACAGGTTGCTTGTCGAGTTGAACTGAATCTCGGGCTTGGCGAACGGCAGCGGCTTGCCATCGTCACGCGTCAGCAGCGGTTTTGGATCAAACGTATCGACCTGCGATGGCCCTCCGCTCATGAAGAGGAAGATGATGCGCTTCGCTCGTGCCGGATGATGCGGCAGCGGAGCAACCACGCTGTGAGTTGATCCCGGATCGGCCACTGCGGACCGCTCTGCCAGCATCGAAGCCATTGCGAGCGAACCGAAACCAACCGCCGATCGTTGCAAGGCGGCTCGGCGAGTGAACACAGGATCATTTGGAAATCGCGGGCTGCTATTGAACATAGATAAACTCGCTTGATGCCAGCCGAACATGACAGAGCACGCTCCAGGCTTTCAGATGTCGCTTTTCGGGGTCGGGTTCTGTTGCGGCCAAAGATTGATTGATCTGCTGCAGAAACGCGAGGTCGTCGATGCGTTCTGCGTCCGTTGGTTCTCGCCCGATCGCAAGTTGATAAAGCTTCGAAAGTCTCACCGCATTGTCGGTGGCGTCCGTGCAAATGCGAACGGCAAGATTATCCGCCGCCTGCATCACAAAATCGCTGTTCATCATCATCAGTGCCTGCGGAGCGACGGTGGTCGTCGATCGATCGCCCGTGGGAACGGCAGGGTCAGGAAAATCGAGCAGCTGGAACAGATCAAACACATTATTACGAATCACGGGCAGGTAGAGAGAGCGGCGTTTGCTGTTGTAATCGGTTGTATCGATCGATGTGTGATCGAACAGGTAGCCGCGGTTCTTCACCTTCAGTAGTGATCCTCCCATCGTCCGATCCAGCTGTCCGCTGACAAACAGGATCGCGTCCCTCACTTCTTCTGCATCGAGACGCCGAACAGGGAAATGGCCCCACAGCCTGTTTTCAGGATCCAGCTCAGCCGCTTTTTTTGAGACCGAGCTGCTTTGCTGGTAAGTACTGGAGTTCAGAATCAATCGGTGAAACGACTTCAATGACCAGCCATCAGCGATGAATTTCTTCGCCAGCCAATCCAGCAATTCCGGGTGAGTTGGTCGCTCGCCGAGAAGCCCAAAATTGTCCGTCGTGGTGACAAGACCCTCGCCGAAGTGCCATCGCCAGAATCGATTGACAAGAACTCGCGCGGTGAGCGGATGCTGCGGATCTGTCAGCCATTGTGCCAGTTCGTGGCGACCACTTTGTGCGGCAGGCATCACCAACGACGCTGGGCCAATCATCACGGGAGGAAAATGCCGGGGGGCAATATCACCCAGCCGTGAGGGATTTCCGCGGATATGAATGGCGACATTGGCGACCTCATCTTCTGTGACTCCCATCGTCGATGGCAATTCGGGCGGCGTTTTTTCCAGCGTCGCAAGCTCTTCCCGCAGTTTGGCCAGTTCGGCTTTGTTCGCTTCCGGGTAAAGTGGTTCCAGAGACTCAGGCGGCGTTTGACCATCGGGCAGACTGGTTCGCGCGGCTTCGTTGGCCTGAGCAACACAGGTCTCAATGGCCTGTCTTTTGGCCGCAAGCTGAGCGTCATACTCGGCCTGCATCGTGGCGGCTTCAGCGGTCTTCAGCGGAAACTCATGCCATCTGGCCACCTTGGTATAGGTGTCCATCGTCCGAGTGCTCTTGAAGATTCCGGCGAGACCGTAGTAATCCGCCGCATCGATCGGATCGAATTTGTGGTCATGGCACCGGGCACAACCAAAGGTCATACCCATGAAAACCCTGCCCACAGTGTCAATCTGTTCGTCGATGATATCCATTCGCATCTTTGGCTGGTTCACTTCCGCCAGCACCTTGGGACCGATCGAAAGAAACCCCGTCGCCATCAGGCACTCATGTCGTTCGGCATCCGATTTGGCATCCAGAAGGTCGCCAGCGATTTGTTCGACGATGAATCGATCAAATGGCTTGTCGGAGTTGAACGACGCGACAACGTAATCCCGATATCGCCATGCGTTGCCGTGAGCAATATTCTCATCCAATCCGTTGGAGTCCGCATACCGGGCCACGTCAAGCCAATGCCGGCCCCAGCGTTCGCCGTAGGCTGGCGACGCGAGCAGACGTTCGACGAGGTATGAATATGCCTTCGGATCGTCATCCGCAATGAAAGCGTCGATTTCTTCTGGCGAGGGAGGAAGGCCGATCAGATCAAACGTGACGCGCCGAATCAGGGTCCGCCGATCTGCCTTCGGTGCCGGAGTCAGTTGCTGGCCTTCCAGGCGGGCAAGAATGAATCGATCAAGGTCCGTTTGTGGCCAGGCGTTGTCCTGAACATCCGGAACTGCAACCTCCGCAGGCGGTCGGAACGCCCAATGATTAGGATCACGATGTCGTTTTGCACTCGGGGCCTGATCCGGGTAAGCCGCGCCGAGTTCCACCCATCGAACCAGGCTTGCGATCTGCTGATCGCTGAGCCGCTCATCCTTCGGCATTCTCAGATCGTCGTCGGTTTGACGAATCGCCTGGATCAGGAGACTTGCGTCAGGCTGGCCGGGAACAACAGCGGGGCCGGAATCACCTCCCTGCAAAATCGCATTTCCGGAATCCAGCCGCAGCCCTGCCCACTGTTTCTGAGCGCCATGACACTTCAGGCAATGATCAACCAGAACGGGCCGAACCTCCGTTTCGAATTGCCGAAGCTGATCGGCGGAGATCGCATTTACTGGCGATGTCACCGATTCGTCAATCAGCAGGAAAATCAGGAGGGAAAGCATCATCAGTAGGCCATCTTTGCTGCGTTCAACTCATTGTCCAGTTCTTTTGGGTTCCTGGCTGGAGTCACCCCGGTGCAGGGGTTTCTCTGTTCGCCAATGACGTATCTTTGCAAAGTGGAGCTCTGAAGGCGAGTTG
>JANOUN010001145.1:0-13659 GCA_031416875.1 Planctomycetota bacterium
GCTTGGTCCGGCCTACCCCAAAATCATGCATTGATGTCGCGGTAGCCTGATACTTCAGGCGTTCCTGTGACGGGCACCCTGACATCACTCTTGGGCGACGATTCCGGCTGAAGCCGGGACCACAAACCGTTCACGAATGCCCACATGACGCAGAACTGCTACAACATTTGTCAGCAGAAGACTCCGCAGCCGCTGATTCACGCAGAGAACGCACTATGTCCAATCCCGAAGGTCTCGCGATCGCCCGGCGGTTGATCGCCGACGAAGCCCGGCAGCAGACCGGATTCCTCGATCTCGGAATGCTCGGCCTGACCGATCTTCCCGAGGAGATTCATTAACTCACGCACCTGCGTCGGTTGAATCTGAGCGAGCGGTTCCCCGACGAAGAGGGCGAGTTTCAGCAATCGGGGAATCCGCTCGCTGCGAACGACTTCTCGAACCTAAATCTTCCCCCCTTGCGATTCCCGCTGCTGGAAGCCCTCTTCCTCGGCGGCACGTCGGTGAGTGATCTGTCTCCGCTGTCGGGCCTGGCGAGTTTGCGGTCGCTCAACGCCAGTCGTTGCCATCTGACAGAGTTTCCCCAGACGCTGTTGCGGGCGGAGCGGCCCATCTGGTTGCAACTGTTCGAGACGCGCATTCCGGGGATTCCCGCCGAGGTTTTGTCACAAGAGGACTTCAACGACGATTGCCGCGCGAGGTTGCTCGCACACGTGGCGGATCTCGTCGCAGGGGCCGAGCCTGTGACCGATGTCAAAGTGATCGTGATTGGCAACGGACGGATCGGCAAGACACAGATTTGCAATCGACTGCGCGGCGAAGACTATGAGGACGACGCCGATTCCACCCACGGCATCACCGTCACCCAGACGAACCTGCCGATGCCCGGCGACTCCCAGCCGGCGTTGCTCAACCTGTGGGATTTCGGCGGACAGGATCTGTATCACGGCACGCACGCTCTGTTCCTGGAGTCACGCGTCTTGTTTGTCGTCGCCTGGACACCGGCGACGAATAACAACAGCGAGTACGAACATGGCGGCATGCGATTCCGCAATCAGCCGCTCCCGTACTGGCTGGACTACGTCCGTCACGCCGCCGGAAATGTCTGCCCAGTGGTGCTCGTCCAGAACCAGTGTGACAAGCCCCAGGATGAAGTTTTGCAGCCACCGGCCGATCCTGACCTGCTCCAGGCGTTTCCCTATTTGCAACAGGTTCACTACAGCGCGAAGGAGGACCGCAGCAGCGACCCGCAACGAGCGGGAAGGGTCGAGGAGTTCTGCACCAAACTGGAAGCGGCCGGAATCAAGATTGTGCGGGACACGAAAGATCTTCCGCTCGGTGATCGAATTTCGACGTTCATGCGTGAGATGATCGGGAATTCGGATCGAGTCTATCTCTTTCTGAGCGAAGCCTACTTGAAGTCGCCGAATTGCATGTACGAACTGCTGACGATCTGGCGAACGAGCCATGAAACCATGACGGAGTTTAAGAACATCTGCGAGTTCGCGGCTCATGTCGATGAAATGCTCGCCCAAATCGCCGACGTGCTGCAGCCTCCCGAGTTTGACCGCTACATCAATCATGCGATCGAAGATTATTGAACCGTGAAATCAGTGCGTTCAGGCCCAACGGGTCGGATCTATGTCAGCCTGGGGCAACGCCCCAGGAATCAGGCGATACCAAAAACCAAGCCCCAACGGGGGCGGCCCTATCATGAGTTGCCGGTTTAGGGCTGCCACTTTTGGGCTTCTTGCCCCGTTGTGTATCGAACCCGGGGCGTTGCCCCGAGCTGACATAGGGCTGGCCCGTCGGGCCGATGAACAATTGGATGTCGTTTGAGTTCACGGCGTTACCTGGTGCCAATTACCAGGTGCGGGTGACCGTGACAGTGCCGGGAGCAGGGGACGCCTTTCGATCCTTACGCAGATGCCGTCAGTTCGCTAATTAATGCGTCGATCTGCATCAGAATTCGATGACTTTCGGTTCGCTGGCGGATCTTCTGCAGGTAATCGACTGCGGCGGCGGTCTTTCGGCTGGCCAGCATTCGCGCTTTGTGGAAGCGGATTTCCCAGATCGCAGATTCCATCATTCGCTGAGCTGACTGTCGTTTTTGGTCCACCGCATCCAAATTGAGTTTCACACTCAGCGCATCGAGCAGTTTTTTCTTTTCGATGGGCGGCAATGACGACGCTTCGATCTCAGCAATCAGTTCATGATACTGATCCAGAGTGCGATTCAGATGTTCGAACACAATTTCACAGCTGCGAACCATTGATGATTGCAAGGCGCCCCGCAGTTCCTGCAGCGCCTGTTGGTTGGCCACTTTTGCGGATTCCTTTTCCATCACGTAGGTGGCCTGCATTCTTGCCGTCAGCCGAGCGCGGTCCTCCTGCAATCCATGTCGGCGGTTGAGCAGCGACAATGTTCTCGTCCTGGCCTTCCGTAACATGCGAACTTCAGACCAGATCGTCAGCGATCGCGGCCAGAAGACAGTCAGCAGCTTAATCAGGCCGGTCATCGCTATGACGCCGCTGGCGACCGCCAGCGAGATCACTCCAAACGTCAGCAGGCCACCCCGGAGTACCGAGATATCAAAGTGTCTCCCGGCGAGGCCAAAAGCATACAGCATCGCACCGACCGCTGCGCCAGCAATGAACAGGAACACACCGCCAGCCAGCAGCATGCGGCCATCCGGCGATTCATCGGCTGAATCAACCGATGTGGATTTCGGTTCCTCTGACATAATGCTTTGACAGCGTTTTTTGGCCATGCGACGGACAGGAATGTCCATCCTACAGACGATTCTTAATCGAGGTCATATTTCGACACAATCGTGTCATTCTGAATGCGGGACAGTGTTCTTTCGAAGTTGTCGAGAACGTCTTTCATCAATCGATCCTTGAGCACCTCCGGAAGTTTTGCCGTCCGAGCCTTTTCCAGCGCTGCTGCGGCAACTTCGTAGGCTCGCTGGATATCGGCATTCCTGGAATCCAGGCGATCAATTTCCAGCGCCCGTACAGTCGCCTGCACGTATGTCTTGATCGTTTCGGCAACTTCCACCGACTTCGCATCCCAGAACGCGCGGCTCTCACGGATCGCGGCATCGGACTGATGAGTGATCAGCTGCATGTCCGTGCGGTAGGCGAGCCGGGCTCGTTCAAGCTGATGAGCAGACTCTGCATTCCGCAGCCGCAGACGATTGATCAATCCCATCTGCTCGCGTTCCACTTCCGCAGCCGAGGGCGCCTGAGTGGACGGCATCGACGAGGATACCTGCCGTTCAGCATCGCTGGTGATCAGTTCCGTCTTTGGCCGAACTGTAACTTGTTCGGTCTTCTTTTCTCGCCGGGCAAATTCACGCGTCAACCGGTCATTCAGATCGTCAGATGCTTCAGCCATCATCCATCCCCGCAGCCAACCTCAAAAACCTCGTCAACAGCGTTCGCGTCATCTGCATTCCCTGTTTCCTGGGGCACTGACGTTCGTAACCACTGTCACCTCGCGCCAATCACAACGGCACAGCGATTCCACTTCATCGGCACGCAGTGCAGAAAAATTCTACCGAACACAACAGCGGGACGCTACCTCGCACACGCCTTGGGGACTGTCGTATTAATCGTTTAACGGCAAGCCGCAGGCGTCGTTGCCGTGTTTCGCCTGCGGCTCGCCGTTAAACGAATTTGCGGGATGTCCTCAAGCTCAAACTTAATTACAATCATGCGGGCCGGGATGGATGCGAAATCGGGATCCGGGAAGAAATCAATACACCAATCCAAACGTTGAGATCCAAAATGCGCGTCGGAATCATGGCCGATATTCACGACAATGTGGACAATCTTCGGCACGCGATTGGACTGTTCAATGCGCTCGAATGCGGTGTCATCCTGCTGGCGGGCGATTTTGTTTCGCCGCTGGTCGTGCCTTCCATGCGGCGATTCACATGCCCAGTGGTCGCATGTTACGGCGACAATGACGGCAATCAGATCGGAATTGCCGGCGGAATGAAGATCGTCGGAACGCTCGGATATCCGCCGATGTGCTGGAAGTCCCGCGATGGCGTGAAGTTCCTGATGGCTCATCAGCTGGACGGACTGCGCGACGAAATCGATGGATCAGACGTGGTTGTTTTCGCGCACACACACCGGCCCAGCATCGCGACAGACCGCCACGGCCGCGTATTCATCAACCCCGGCGAAGTGGGAGGCTGGATGTTCCGCAAGCCAACGGTGGCCATTTTCGATACGGAATCCCGTGTCGCTGAAATTTTGAACCTGCCACCGATGCCACCAGCCGTGATGCTGGAGGAGCGGTAAATGGCCTCGCCTGGAACAATTGCGGGAATTGCCTACAATCGTGCCGCAATCGGCGAATACCGATTGATCTTTATTTCTCTTGGGCTTCGTATTGAGTGAGCGAGCAATGTTGAAATTCGACATCAGGCAGATTGTGTTCTCCGCGGTTTTCATTCTGACCGGGATGGTTGTTCCGGCATCCGGTCAGGAATCGATATTGGATCTGGGGAAGCAGGATCCCGGAATGGGAATCCCCGGACTTGGGCCACTCACAAATGCACAAATCAATGAATGGCTGTCGAATGAAGAAAACCATAAGCCGCTCACCGTGAAACTGCCGCTGGGACTGAGTCTGGGCGAAAGCCAGATGAAGGGGCTGGATAAGAATCCTCTCACGCTGGCGAAGATTGAACTCGGTCGTCAGTTGTACTTCGACACACGACTGTCGACCGACAAAACCGTCAGCTGCGCCTCCTGCCATCATCCTCAGGAAGGGTTTTCACGTCACACGCCGACTGGCGTCGGTGTGAAAGGTCAGAAGGGCGGAAGAAACTCACCTGTCAGCTACAACCGCATTCTGAGCGATGCGCAGTTCTGGGATGGTCGCGCGAACTCATTAGAGGCTCAGGCGATTGGCCCGATTCAGAACCCGATTGAAATGGGAAACACACATGAAGCGATGGTGATGACGCTGAAGAACGTTGAAGGTTACTCCCTGCAGTTCGAAAAGATCTTTGCGGACTCCGGATTCACCATCGAAAACGTCGGAAAAGCCATCGCAGCCTTTGAACGGACTCTGGTGACCGGGCCGACACCGTACGATTACAATGAAGCATACAAGCGTTTTGCGATGCTTGAACCGGAAGACCTTGAAGAACTGAAGACAGATTCACCGGAAACGTATGCGCAGTATGAAGAGGCCAAATTGCTCGCAGAAGCAAACCCGATGTCCGACAGCGCTCTCCGTGGTCAGGACTTGTTTTTTAGTAAGCGCGTGGGCTGCAGTAACTGTCACGTCGGGGCCAATCTTGCGGACGAGCAGTATCACAACCTGGGAATCGGCATGTCTGCGAAAGAACCTGACCTCGGTCGCTTCACCGAAACCAAAGTCGAAAAGGACAAGGGAGCGTTCAAGACACCGACGATCCGCAACGTGGCGTTGTCTGCTCCCTACATGCATGACGGCAGTCTCGCCACGCTCGAAGAAGTGGTGGAACACTACAACAAGGGCGGTGACAAGAATCCATGGCTCAGCGAGAAGATCGTGCCGCTGAAACTGACGCCGCAGGAAAGCATTGATCTTGTTGAGTTCATGCGAGCCTGTACCGGCTCCTTTCCGTCTGTGTCGAGTGCGAGGTTGCCGCAATAGTTGCGAATCGCGCTGGAATTCAGGCTTCAGCCTCTTACGTGGGGTAAGCTTCCAGCTTGCCATCACTAATCGATAAATCCATTTCTGTTTGGCAAACTTGACAAGCTGGAAGCTTATCCCACTTTAGTTCAACACTCCAGCAGCCCCATGAGGCATTGATGAGCAACGACCACTCCGGCGATCATTCCTTTCTGCTGTGCGAACTGGCCGCGATTCTGGCGATGCTCGCTTCGGCTCCATTGGCGGCAGCGCAAACCGTGACGGAAAAGGCGGCGATCCCGGAGACTTCTCCGGATGCGACGAAGCCCTCGGGGCAAGTTTCGCGCGAACCGATTACGTACGATCATGTTTATGGCAATAGACTCATCTCCATCGGAGCCTTTTCGCCAACCCGCATCACATGGCTTGACGACGAATTCTACATTCAACGCGAAAGCAGCGGATGGAAGAAAGTCGCTGCAGGAACGGGTGACAGCAGTCCGTGGTACGATGTCGACGCATTGGCGAAGGCGTTAGCACAGATTCCGAACGTGTCTGAAGCTGACGCCCGGCGTCTGGCACCCGGAGCGTGGATTGAGTTTCTCCCGTCAAAGAAGATCGTCGTGTTTCGGCTCGGTGAGCGATTGATCCGGATTCAGCTGGACGGTTCGCAGATTGCCGTGGTCGAAGACGTGCCGAGCGACATTGAACTGACGACGCTGAGCCCCACTGGTTCAGCACTGGCGTACATCCGGGAGAATGAACTGTGGGTTGCCGATTTCGAAGCAAAGCAGGTCCGACAGTTAACGCATGATGCCTCGCGCCATGTGCGGAATGGCAAGGCCGACTGGGTGTATTTTGAAGAAGTCTACGGCCGCGACTGGCAGGCGTATCGCTGGAGTCCCGACGGCACGCAGCTGGCCTATCAGCAGTTCGATGACACCGATGTGCCGCAGTTTCAGGTTGCTGATCACACCTCTGTGGAGCCGTCATTTGAAACCGAGTATTTCCCGAAGGCAGGGAACCAGAATCCCAAAGTCCGACTGGGCATCGTCGCCATGTGCGGAGGCGCCACAACATGGGTTGATACCTCACCGTATCCCGCGGATGACCTGATTATTGCGCACTTCAACTGGTTACCGAATAATGCAAGGCTCTACTGGTACGCTCAGAATCGGATTCAGACGTGGCTCGACGTGTTGACCGCGTCGATAGGTGACGGAAAAACACTCAAGCTGTTGCGTGATGAAACGGGTGCGTGGGTTGATAATCCTCTCGATCTGGAAATTCTGTCCTGCGGCAGTTTCCTGTTCTTCAGCGAGCATACCGGATGGCGTCATCTGTATCGGGTTTCACCGGACGGCAAAACGATGACGCCTGTCACAAGTGGCGAATGGGAAGTCCGAGCACTGCACGCCGTCGACAGGGATGAGACGTATGTGACCGTATCTGGCACGAAGGATTCACATATTGCCGAAAACGTGTACCGCGTTTCATTGAAGAATCCACACGATGTGACACGACTCACGCCTGAAGATGCGACGCATGTCGCCAGCGTCAGCGAACACGGCAGTTATCTGGTGGATTCGTTCAGCAGTATCGATCAGCCCGCAAAAGTCGTTATCCGAAATACGAGCGGCCGCGAACTCCGCGTGATGTCGGAGCCTGTGTCGGTGCCGCATGACAGGTATACGTTCGGCACTGTGGAACTTCGCGATGTCCCAATGGCAGACGGTTCGACGACAAAAGCGATCTTCGTGCTGCCGCCCGGTTTTGATCCAGCGACACCGTATCCCGTCTGGCTGCGAACCTACGGTGGTCCGCATCATCCCCAGGTAAAAAATGCCTGGGGCAACCGCATGCCCGATCATCTGCTGGCGAATCACGGCATTGTCGTCATTATCTGGGATCCCCGGACGGCCAGTGGTTACGGCGCCCAAAGTGCCTGGCCGGCGTACAAACAACTGGGTGTGGAAGAGACAAAGGACCTGGCTTCCCTGTGCGACTGGCTGCATAATCAGTCGTGGGTCGATGCGAAACGAATCGGCCAGAGCGGTCACAGTTACGGCGGCTACTTTACCGCGTACGCAATGACGCATTCAGAACAGATCTGTGCCGGTATTGCCGGTGCGCCTGTCACGGATTGGGCAAACTACGATTCGATTTATACCGAGCGATTTATGTCCACTCCGCAACTCAATCAAGACGGCTATCAGAGATCGTCCGTCGTCGCAGCTGCGTCAAAACTCAATGGACGACTGTTGATCCTGCACGGCTTGAAGGACGACAACGTGCACCCCGAAAACTCCATTCAACTTATCCATGCGCTCCAGAAAGCGGAGCGTCAGTTCGAAGTCATGTTCTATCCGACGTCTCGCCACGGAATTTACGGCAAACATTACAATAAAACTTGCTTCAACTTTATCGTTGACGCGATGGGGAAACCCGCAGCCAGACAACCATAATCGATTCGCAATTGAGAAACCAAATGTCGATGGGTGAATCCAGAAAAACATTGGTTCCGATTTCATTCAGTGCCGGCAACGTGCTGCAGTTGCTGGCGGCCATGGCTTGTTTTCTGGCGGCGTTTGTACTGCCAGCCAACTTCCCGGAATTTGACGGGTCGGCAAAGTATTTACTCCTGGTGATGGGGGCCGGATTCCTTGTCGTCACCCTGCTGTCCATGTTGCTTAGTCCGTGGCTGACCGCGATTACTCAGAAGATCGGCATTCGATCCCGGATGTTGCTGCCGCGCGAAGGCATCGTCTATCTGGGAATCATGCTGATCATTGCCATCGCCGCGCTCACCGGCGGCAATCCTGATACCGGCAACATGCTGTTGCTGATTTTTGGAATGATGGCAGGACCATTCGTATTCAACGGCTGGGTCGTGGTGGCGATGCTGGCGCGAGTCAATGTGTCACGGCATCTGCCGGTCTCCGTCTCAGCGGGAACCTGGTTTTCCGTCGAAATCCGCATGAAGAACGACAAGCGATTGCTGTCATCGAGGCTGGTCGAAGTTCGTGACATCGTGCAGGGGAGAAAAGTTCAGGATGAAGGCAAAGTTGTCTTTGTCCGCGTCGCACCGGGAGAGCAGCGTTCGGCACATTATGACATCTGCATTTCTCGCCGCGGTTTGTACCAGTTTGGGCCGTTGCGTTTGAGTTCTCGCTTTCCGCTGGGCATCGGAGAACGTGGCCATGTTGTGCCCGCCGGCGACGAAGTCATCGTGCATCCGAAGATTGGACGTCTCTTGCCCGCGTGGAAACGTCGCGAACGCGAACTGGCCGAATCCGTGACGCGGGCAAACGCAAGAGTGGGTCTGTTCGATGATGAGTTTCACGGAATCCGCGAATACCGCTCCGGCGACAATCCGCGTGCCATCCATTGGCGCAGCTCAGCGCGCCACGGTCATTATATGGTGAAAGAACACGAACAGCACCGGGAAGCGGATCTCATCGTGCTGCTCGATTTGTATTCCTCAAAGGAGTTTTCGGAACCGCTTCAGGAACGCGCGATCAGTCTTGCCGCGACGATCTGCGTTGAACAGACTCGCCAGTCGTCATCGGGTCGCTATCGGCTCATGATTGCCGGCAAGGACATCCAGAGCGTGGAATGCTCCGGTTCCGCAGGTTTCCGCGACGCGGCATTGAAAGAACTGGCCGTTTGTGAGTCGTCGTCCAGGGCGCAACTGGCGTCGATGCTGTTGGCTGTATGTCAGGGGTATCTGGCTCCGAACAGTCGCTTTGTGCTCATCACACCGCGTCCTGAAGCCGCCAGATTGCTGGCTGATTCGATCGCTCAGGAGAATCTGCGGCATGAGCAGCAGTTCATTGGACGCCTGATGATCGTCGCGGCGGATGATCAGACGTTGAACGCGACGCTGGCGCTGGATGTGGACGCTGCCCCCGCTGTGTCTGAAAGCCTGACGACGGAAGTGACGTCTGCATCCGCAAGGTCGGGCAGTCGTTTGAGGCCCATCACAGCCTCGACTGACCCGAAGATTCCGGTCCTTGAAACGAGTGACCGAAAACTGCAATCTGCCTTCTTTCGCAGTATCACACTCACAACGGCCATGGCAGGGTTGGTGCTGTGTCACAGCGAGGGCAATTTCTTCCCTGCCGTCCTTACGCCGTTCGTCGCCGTCATCGCATGGATTTTCGTCGATCATTTAAAGTGGATTCGACTGCCGACATGGCTCGCCAATGTGTTTGGTCTGGCAGCGCTCGCAATTTCGATGCGCGAATTTGGCCAGGGTACCGTGGAGGGCAAACTGCTGTCCGGAGCCCATATGCTGGTGTACCTGACCTGTATCGTGCTGATGATGCAGAAAGGCCATCGTCAATACTGGTGGCTGATGGCCCTGACTTTGCTGCAGATGGCGGTGGCTGCAGTATTGAAAACGGGTGTGTTCTTTGGCGGTTCCATGCTGCTGATGATGGCACTCTTGTTGTGGACGCTGTCGGTGTTTTCCTTGTATCGGGTGATGGATCAGCATGTCACCCGGACAGGGCAGCGAGCTGGGGTGCGGAATCGTCCATGGCAGGATTCTGCGGCGGTCGCGAAAGCCGTGCGGAAGCACGGCGGGGACTTGTTGATTCAGGTTCGCGATGGTTTGCAGCGTGATACGGCGGAAACATGGGTCGGCTGGCGATTTCGCGGCATGGTGAGTGCGTCGTTTGTCGTGTCGTTGGTTCTGGCGGTGTTTGTCTTTGCCGCGTTTCCTCGTGTTTGGGTTCCGGGGGCGGCAGCGTTTGCGGCAGATGCAGCCACCGAAGGTCGATCGGGTGCTCGAAGCGGCTTCAATGACAAAGTGACGCTGGGGCGTGTCGGACGTATCATGCTCAGTCAACAGCGAGTGCTGTTTTTCAGCGTCACCAGTCTGAAGACACGAACACTGGTTTCCGCCGAACAGTTTGCGGCCGCGATCAATATGGATGAAGTGCGATTTCGAGGCAACACTCTGGGGAACTACCGGGGTGGAAGCTGGGGTGGCGCGGTTCAGGCGCGCGGGATTGTTGATTCGGATTATGCGATCGATCGATTTGCTGACAGTGAAGGATTGGTTCCTGAATTTCAGGTTGAGATTACTCAGGATGCACCAGTCGGCACGTATGCGTTTGCCCCCTATCCCGTGTCGAGCATCCGAGTTAGCGGCCATACTCAAATTCAGTTGCGGCCGGTCACGGGAACCATGATCTGGGGCGGACGGTCTGTTTCTGATCAGCCTCGTACGTTCACCGTAGAATGCCCGCGCATGGATGGGACAACGGATGAGAATCCAGCGTTGGAATCCAGGACAACCCCTGATGCGGCCCTGGGAGACATTCGGCATGACATGCAGCGAGCCGCTCGTCGCGTCGCACGCGATTTCTATGTGCCAGCGCACATCGCCGACGAATTGCCACGCCTGCAGGAGCTTACGAATCAACTGTGTACGCAGGACGGAAGCCGGATTTCGGAAGCTGCCCGAGTCCGCGCAGTCATGCAGTATTTGAGTGTCGAGAATGGATTTACGTATTCAATCGTGCAGACTCGACACGATCGGTCGATCGATCCAGTGGAAGATTTTCTGTTCAACACGAAATCGGGCCATTGTGAATACTTTGCATCTGCCTGTGCATTGATGCTGCAGTCGGTGCAGGTTCCAGCGCGGCTGGTCAATGGATACTATGGCAGCGATTTCAACTCCATGACTGGAAAGAACGAAGTCCGTCAGCGACACGCACACAGCTGGGTCGAGGTGTTTCTGGACAATCGCTGGCAAACGCTGGAGCCTACCCCAGCGGAGCCGCGGCGTCAGATGGTTTCAGCCGGAAAGGCTGATTCGCTGATGAGCAATCTCCAGACTGCGATTTCAGATATGTGGAATGAAGGCGTTCACAACATGTCGGCTCAACGACAAAAAGAATTCTTCGCGCCGGTGATCTCTACGTCAAAGTCCATGTTTGACTCGATTCGTCAGCAGGGACTGCTCAGGACAACATGGAACGAAATCCAGTCATTTCTCACGTCACCGGAATCCTGGTTCAGCTGGCGTGGCGGCGTGGCCACATTCCTGTTGCTGCTTTTTGGCGGGCTGATTTCTCGACTGCATCCCTTGTCGCGTCTGCTGCGGACGATGGACTCTCTATTGGCACGATTTTCGGAAAAACAACGAGCGCGCCGATCAGTGATTCGCTTCTATGCAAAATTCTGCGGCTTGTGCGAACAACACGGGATGCGACTTTCCGCAGCGAACAGCGCATTGGAAAACGGGCGTTCCGCGATTCTGCGATTCGGGGAGCGACTCCAGTCCGAACAGCTTCGTCAGATGCCCATTCGCATCGCGATGGCGTTTAATGAGGTCCGTTTTGGAAAAGCGGAACTGACAGATGAACAGGCTGCCAGCATCGGGCAGGATCTGACGGATTTTGCAAATGCGTTGTCTCATCGCAAAAGTCTGAGCGGTTGACGACTGGATCTTCAGAAATTCCTGGATTCTGTCACACTCTGCGCATGAGACCGTGTAATCTGAGAATGAATTCTGCCTCCTGTTTGCGATCTGCGATTCGGCGACCGTGTAAGAGTCTAATGCCATGACAGATGTCTGCCCACACTGCCAACATGCTGTCGCAACGAACTCCGCATCCTGTCCACGCTGCGGAAAGCCAATCATGAAAGATCATGGTGGATGGACGCGTGACACCATGATTGTGCAGGCGGGCAACTCGAATGCTGACGCAGCATCCACAGAAATTGAACTCGACGAGCTGTTATTACCCGGTCAGGTCCTGAATATCTACCAGTGCGAAAAACTGTTGGGACGTGGAGGCATGGGGGTCGTGTATCTGGCCCGGAACACAAGTCTGCAGCGACTTTGCGCACTCAAGTTGCTGTCGCCCCGCAGGATTCAGACAGACATTGATTATGTCGCGCGCTTCGAAAATGAGGGCCGTGCGGCGGCGGCACTTGTGCATGCGAATATCGTGACGACGCATGCCATTGGTCACGCTGACGACTATCATTTTCTGGAAATGGAATACGTCGCTGGAAATGCGCTCCAGCACGAAATTGATACGCTCGGTGCGATTGGACCAATTCGATCGACCGCGATGGCGGTTGGTATCGCATCCGGTCTGGCGATGGCGCATCGGCTGGGCATCATTCATCGGGATCTGAAACCCGATAACGTGCTTGTGACACCCGGCGGAATTCCCAAAATCGTGGACTTCGGGCTGGCGAAACGCGTCGTCGGCGCGGACGTGGATGGACAAGCACTGGCTGGTACGCCCTATTTTATGGCTCCGGAATTGTTCGAGGGACAACCGGCGACTCCTGCCACGGACGTATACGCTCTGGGAGTATGTTATTACCTGATGCTCACGGGACGGTATCCGTTTGAAGGCGACTCCGTCAATTCTCTGATGCAGACGATTCTGACGGCAAAGTACACGAGCGTACGCCGCATCAACGATGCCATACCGCTGGACATCGCAGAATGCGTTTCGCTGATGCTGAATCGCGAACCCGATCGTCGCCCGCGCGATGGTGAAGCAGCATCCCAATTATTGCGAGCTGTGCTGGGTTCCGCGCAGGATCTGGACAATCTGATCTACGATGCATTCAACGGCCTTCCAAATATTCGCTGGAAGCGCGACGGCCACGATCGTTTCCTGGTCTGCCTGACTCTGCGTGGAGACCGAACCCAGACCGTGTACATCGAAAACAGCGAGCACTCGCCCGGTGATCGCTTGCTGATGATTTACAGTCTGTGTTGTCCGGCGTCTCCGAATTTCTATGAAGAAGCTCTGCGGCTGAACGCTGTCGTGCATCATGGAGGCATTTCGATCCGTGATATCGACGGTCAACCGCACTTTGTGATGGTGGATACGTACCCTCGAGGCACCGTGAGTGGCGAGGAAATTCGCCGCAGCGTCATCGAACTGGGCAGCCGAGCCGATTTTGTGGAAGAACGACTGACAGGGAAAGATTTGAATTGAGAGACAATTTGTCACGGAACGTTACTACGGGATCTGGCTG
>JANOUN010001146.1:0-4029 GCA_031416875.1 Planctomycetota bacterium
GCTTGGTCCGGCCTACAGATTCAACCCAAATTCTTTGTCTTGACAACGCGCTAATTACCCGACATTGACTTCCCGGCTGTTCGAGTCTTCGGCGCGGAAAGTCACATGTTCCAGGCAGACATCGGACTTCGCCACGATCACGATTTCCACTTCATGCTCGTCTTCGATCCGAATGAGTTCCTTGCGTTTGCGGTTGTTCAGGTAGTTGCCGACCCGATCATGCACTTCAATCACAATCCTTGCGACTTGTTCATGAGCGGATGAAGACATGACCATCCGCATGACTTCGATTGACAGGCTTTCCGCCGTCTTGACCTGTCCGACACCGTTACACGCCGGACAGTTTTCATACACACTGCGGCGGAGTGATGGACGAATTCGCTGGCGCGTCATTTCGATCAGCCCGAACGGACTGATGCGGAGTACACGCGTGCGCGCACGGTCCCGTTCGACGGCTTCCCTGAGTGCGTGTTCCACACCGCGGCGATGCCGTTCATCGCGCATGTCGATAAAGTCGTTCACGATCACGCCGCCCAGATCCCGCAGCCGAATCTGACGAGCGATCGCATCGGCCGCTTTCAGATTCATCTGATAGGCACTGCGTTCCGGATCATTGTCGGCCCGGAAACTTCCGCTGTTCACATCGATTGCCACCAGAGCTTCCGTCTGATCGATTACCAGTGAACCGCCGCCAGGCAGCGGCACATGTCGATCCTGAATCCGGGCGATTTCTTCTTCGATGCCGTACTTGTTAAACAGCGGCTCCGTACCTTCATATCGCTGCACACGATTGACGTGCGTGGGCATCACGATCTTCATGAACTCGCGTGCTCGTTCATACGCACCGTCTTCGTCGATCAGCACGGTGTCAATTTCATTCGTGTAGATATCACGAATGGTGCGAATGATCATGTCGCTTTCGGCGTAGATATCTGTCGGTGCGGCGGTCTTCTTCAGCCGCAGCACAATGGTTTCCCAAAGTCGCAGCAGGTAATTCAGGTCGCGCTTCAGATCCGATTCTTCGCGGTCGATGCCGGCCGTACGGATAATGAACCCCAGACCTTCCGGTGGCTGAATGGCTTTCATGGTCTGTCGCAGCTGACGGCGTGTTTTCTCGTCATCAATCTTGCGACTGACGCCAACTCGCTGCAGCCCAGGCATGAGAACCAGATAGCGACCAGGGATAGAAATGTACGTCGAAAGCGTCGGGCCTTTATTGCCGATGCCTTCTTTGATGACCTGCACCAGCACTTCACTTCCACGCTGGAAGATTCGCTGAATCGGAGGTTTATTTCGCGCGTTGCGTTCGTTCAGATGCTTCGGCGGACGACCACCGCGACCAGGCTCACGTTCTTCACGGTCCTCGTCTGGTTCATCCTTCACGAGTTGCTTGTAGTATTGATACTCCACGTCGCTGACGTGCAGGAATCCGTTACGTCCGACGCCGAAATCGACAAACGCGGCCTGAATACTGGGCTCGATATTAACGACTCGGCCCTTATAGATATTGCCGACGTAGTTTTCCGCACTGCTGCGTTCGACATACAATTCTTCCAGCACGCCGTCTTCCACAATGGCGATACGGCTCTCCTCCGGTTGGAGGACGTTGATCAGCATTTCTTTTTTCATTGACTCAAAATTCGTTCTATGGCCGACCCGAAGGCTGGCTTTCCGTTGTTTTCAATGGGCCGACGAACGTCGTCGGCCTCGGTCGTTGTTTCGATATCTAAAACCCAACAGGGCTTTGGAAAAGGGGTCAGGAACCAATAGTGCGAAGCACCCGTTGGGCCATTTGGCTATTGGTTCCTGACCCCTTTTCCAAAACCTAAAACTCGACAGCGTCGACGAGATCGGGACAAAGTCGGGATAGTTCCCCCTGCAAATAGTGTTCAACGTCTCGAGCCAGATCCAGCGACGATGCATGTTGGGAAATCCGCACAGCTTCGGAGATCGACAGATTTCTGACGACTTCCTTCAACCGCGGAATAGCCTGTGGTGTTGCACTCAGACTTCGCAAACCCATTCCCAGCAACAGCGGAATAAACCGCGGTTCAGAACTCATTTGCCCGCAGACGGTCACGGGTTTCCCGTACTTTTCTGCGGCGCGGAGCACCATCTGGATGAGTCGCAGGATTGACGGATCGCCTGAACGATACAGGTTAGCCACCGACGGATCCGAACGATCACAGGCGAGAGTGTATTGAATCAGATCGTTTGTACCAATCGAGAAGAAGTCTACTTCTCTCGCGAATTCTTCCGCCAGAATCACGGCCGAGGGAACTTCCACCATCATTCCGACCGGGATATTCCGCTGAAACGGGATGCCTTCGTCTTCCAGATCCTCCATGACGTCCGTCAGGATCATTTTCGCCTGACGGAACTCCAGGAGCGTGGAAATCAAGGGGAACATGACGCGCACGTTGCCATGGACCGAGGCCCGGAGGATCGCTCGCAGCTGTCGTTTGAACATCGGCGTGTTGAGCAGACTCAGGCGAATGCTTCGCAACCCCAGCATCGGATTCTGTGAATTTGCGAACTGACTTTCCAGCAACTGTGGCACCTTATCAGCGCCAATATCGAGCGTCCTGATCACAACGGGGAGATTGCCGCAGGCTTCCACAACGCGACAATAGGCTTCGTAATGATCAGATTCTGACGGCTCACGATTGCCGCTCAGAAAGAGGAATTCCGTACGATACAGCCCCACACCGTCCGCACCGCGTTTGATGCAGTGACGGACTTCTTCGGGAAATTCAATGTTGCCAAAGATCGTGACCCGCTGGCCGTCCTCCGTTTCCGCGGGCAGAGACTCCATCAGCCCGAGTCGTGTCCGAATTTTTTCGCTGCGGATCTGCATGTCCTGCACACGAGCGACGGTTTCGCTGTCCGGATCAATAATGACGCGACCATTGTCACCGTCCAGAATTGCAGTTTCACCACCGGACACGCCGGCCAGACATCGACCAAGTCCCACGATCGCCGGGATTTCCAGCGCGCCTGCCAGAATTGCCGTGTGACTTGTCCGGCCACCAACTTCGGTTGCAAATCCCAGCACAAACTTTGTGTCCAGCGTGGCGGTTTCGCTTGGTGTCAGGTCGTGTGCCAGGACGATGACGGGTTGCGTCAGATTACGCAACTCTTCGCGGCTCTCGCCGAGCAACTGCCGCAGCAGACGTTTTTCCAGATCGAAAATATCCAGCGCGCGTTCCGACAGATAGCGGTCGCCCATCTTTTCGAGCTGTTCGGCAAAACTGCGCAGGACCCGACTCACAGCGAATTCCGGTGAGCGCGTTTGTTCACGAATCAGGGCTTCGACTTCACGGATCAGTCGTGGATCCTGAGCCATCTGTAAATGGGCCGAGAAAATCGCTCCGTACTGAGCGCCCAATTGAGCCGACACAAGCTGCTCGTTGCTCTTGATATCCCGACAGACATGTTCGAGGGCCGCATGGAAACGATGCAACTCATCGTCGATCGCATCCCGGTTGACATATTTTCGGGGGATGCGAAAGTTCTCGGACCCCAGCACCAGAACTGGGCCAGAGACGACTCCTGGAGAAACGGCGATTCCTGTATAAACCTTCATGGCGTCAGTCTAAGGAGATCCCGAGCGCCAAACAACTCAGCGAATCTCAGAGCCAGATATCGCAAAACCTGACTCAAACAGTTCACTGATCGCATCCGCGGCAGCAGCGGCATCCGAACCAGACGTTTCCAGGCTGAGTATTGCGCCAGTAGGTGCCGCCAACAGCATCAGGTCAAATGCCGATTTCACATCGGCCCGGCGACCATCAAACGTCAGGGTAATTGTGGAAGAAAACGTCAATGCCTTGCGCACAAGCAACTGCAGGGGCCTCAGGTGCAACCCATCTTCCGGAGTCACTTTCACTTGTCTGCAAACGACGCCTTCTGCCTCCACGTTTCATCTCCCTTCAGACTCACCAGAACTCGGAGAATCCGTTCTCTTCCGGTGGCTTGGAAAAGGGGTCAGGAACCAATCGTGCGCAGCACCCTTCGGGCCATTTGGCT
>JANOUN010001147.1:0-3741 GCA_031416875.1 Planctomycetota bacterium
CGGGGAGCCCGCACGGGGCATGGTAAAGGGTACTACGACAAGCTCCTGCAGCATGCCCGCCGTAACACGCCGCTGATTGCATTGGCGTTCGAATGTCAGCTGTTCGACGAAATTCCAGTCGCCGATCATGATATCTTCATGGACAAGATCATCACGGAAGACCACGTTTACATCGGTCGCGGTCGCGGTTAGTGCTCTGTCAGTGATGGATTGATGGGTTGTGTGCCACTGGCTCTGCCAGTGTTTCATGCCGATGGAGAACACTGGCAGAGCCAGTGGCACACATCAAAGCACGGTTGACAGAGCACTAGCGCATTGTCCGGTTTTATTAAAATGGATATAAAAAGGGGTCAGGAACCAATAGCCAAATGGCCCAAAGGGTGCTTCGCACTATTGGTCCTGACCCCTTTTTTACCCGTTAGATTCGCGACGTGATGTTCACGCTGCAACGTACCAGAGTTCTCACGAACTCTGCTGCAGGCTTTCGCAAACAGCTCTCCTTGAATTGGTTTTTCAGAGTCATGCAGTCCACAGGATCCAGAAGCATCTGATGTCAACGATCGTAGAAGATACCTACGCCGAAGCGTTCCGCAGCCTGTATGTTGAGTTCCTGATTACGGCTCGTGATCGGAAGTGGCTGGATCACGCGATCAACGCAGCGACCGGTTGCGCGTCTTCTTCGATCCGTTGCGACTGTGAAGCTGGCCTGGATCGGTATGTCGGACCGGGCGGAGACGAATCATTCCGGACTCCGGATGGTCGGCCGGGAGCGATCTGCCAGCTTCATGTGCCGCGATTCTGGAAAAACCGCGTGGAGGCACTGGAAAAAGCTCTGCTGACCCGCGTCAGTCAGAACGTGCTGACCTGTGCGACGGCGCGATGCTTTTCGCTCAGCGACACAGAACCCTATTACCGCCTAGGTCGTAAAGTGGCGTTCTTCGGCGACGGCTTCGAACGGATTGAAGACCGCTTCGGTCGGCGGATGTGGGTGTTGCCGACGATGGGTGGTGACTTCTGCATTGACCGACGGTTCAGCTATCACGACGGCGTCATGGGCGGCAATCTCTGGTTCATGGCAACCTCCGAAGACGCATCGCTGGAAGCCGCTGAATGCGCTGTGGAAGCATGTCAGCACATTCCCGGTGTGATCACTCCTTTCCCCGGTGGTGTTGCCGCCAGCGGTTCCAAAGCAGGCAGTCGGTACAAGTTTCTGTTTGCCAGCACAAACGATGCGTTTTGCCCGACTCTCAAGGGCCGCGCTGGCGTCGAATCATTGATCCCGGACGGAGTTCAATCTGTCATGGAGATTATTATCAATGGCCGTGATCTGGCCACCGTGAGTGCGGCGACTCAGGCCTCGCTCAAAGCCGCCTCGACCGTCGCAGGGGTTGTGAATATCACAGCCGGGAACTATGGCGGTCGACTGGGCAAGAGCTGGATCTGGCTGATTCCGGAAAACCATCCTGATCCTCAGGAGTAATACTCATGAAAGTCGCCCTCTTCATCCCATGCTACGTTGATCAGTTCTATCCGCATGTCGGAATGGCGACCGTGTCGGTGCTGGAGCATTTCGGCGTTGACGTTGTGTTCCCGACAGAACAGACCTGCTGTGGCCAGCCCATGGCAAACAGTGGCTACCTGGAACAAGCCCGGCCGCTCGCGAAAAAATTCATCGACGTGTTTGACGGGTACGACTATATCGTCGCTCCGTCCGGAAGTTGCGTTTCGATGGTCCGTAATCACTATGATCATTTGTGTGACCACCACGATGACCGTGCAGCCACGGTACGCCGGCGGACGATGGAACTGAGTGAGTTCCTGACGGGTGTTTTGAAAGTCGGCAAAATCAAAGGCCGATTTGCACATCAGGTCGGTCTGCATCAAAGCTGCCACGGCCTCCGTGAATTGCGACTTGGGCCATCGTCAGAGGTCATGAAGCCTCGCGAGAATTTCGTCCAGAATCTGATCAGTCAGTTCGACGGCATTCGCTTTTCACAATTGACTCGCAAAGATGAATGCTGCGGATTTGGCGGAACGTTCGCCGTCGCGGAGGAAGCCGTGTCCTGCATGATGGGCGATGACAGAGTCAACGATCATATCAACGCCGGCACAGAAGTCCTTACGGCAGGGGACATGTCATGTCTCATGCATCTGGAAGGCATCATCCGCCGTCGGAAGATCCCGATGCGCGTCATGCATTTTGCCGAGATCATGGCGGAGGCGATTACAGGTTGAGCCGAAATCCGAAAACCGAAAACCGAAAACCGAAAACCGTAAACCGAAAACCGAAAACCGAAAACCGAAAACCGAAAACTGAAAACTTGTCCCCCAGGTCCCATCCAGCTCTTGCCAAAGAATTCATCGCCCATCGTGATCGTGCTCAATGGCACGACAAAGCGTTGTGGTTCGTGCGCGAAAAGCGGGATCGCATGGCGGCAGCGGTGCCGGAATGGGAACTGCTGCGAGAGACCGCATCAGCGATCAAGTCCCATACTCAGTCGCGGCTGGCGGAGTACCTGGAACAGTTTGAAGCGAACGCAAAAAAACTCGGCGTCTTCGTGCACTGGGCGACCGATGCCGCCGAACACAATCGGATCGTGCTCGATATTCTGCAGCGTCACAACGTGCAGCGACTGGTGAAGAGCAAGTCGATGCTCACGGAAGAATGCCATCTCAATCCGTTTCTTGAAAAGCACGGCATCGAAGTTGTCGATACGGATCTTGGCGAACGCATTGTGCAGCTGCGCCATGAGCGGCCCAGCCATATTGTGCTGCCGGCGATTCATATCAGGAAGGAAGAGGTCGGCGAGTGTTTTCATGAACATTTGGGGACAGAAAAAGGAGCCTCCGATCCGGCGTACCTGACTGAGGCCGCTCGGCAGCACCTTCGCGAGCGATTCTGCAAGGCGGATGCCGGGTTGACGGGTGTCAATTTCGCGATCGCCGAAACAGGCGGCATCGTGATTTGTACAAATGAAGGAAACGCCGATCTTGGCGTGTCTCTGCCAAAGCTGCACATTGCCTGCATGGGAATTGAGAAACTGATTCCTCGCGCTGCTGATCTGGGGGTCTTCCTGAGACTGCTCGCACGTTCCGCCACCGGCCAGCCGATCACGACATATTCATCACATTTTCACGGGCCGAGACCCGGTTGTGAGATGCACATTGTGATGGTCGACAACGGGCGGACTGAGATCCTGAAGATGCCCGAGTTTCGTCGCAGCCTGGACTGCATCCGCTGCGGTGCCTGTATGAATACATGTCCGGTTTATCGCCGAAGCGGCGGTCACAGTTACGAATCGACCGTGCCTGGTCCAATCGGCTCAATTCTGACTCCGCTTCAGACGCCGGAGAAACACAGCACGCTGCCGTTTGCGTGCAGTCTGTGCGGTTCGTGTACCGATGTCTGCCCGGTCAAGATTGACTTGCATCACCAGCTCTATGCCATGCGCGGCTTCCTTGACCGTAAGCATCTGCTTGGCGGGTCGAAAAAGCTTTCGATGAGAATTGTGTCGGCCGTGTTGTCTCGCACGTGGCTCTTCAATCTCCTGGGAAAATGCGCCAGAACGTCATTGCGTGTCCTGCCCCGTTTTATGATCTATAACCCGCTCAACGCATGGGGCAGACAACGCGACCTGCCAGACGCTCCGAAGAAATCATTCCGTCAACAATTCGCCGAACGCCCCAAACGCGATTCCTGACGCCTTCTGCCTTCTGCCTTCTGCCTTCTGCCTTCTGCCT
>JANOUN010001148.1:0-2097 GCA_031416875.1 Planctomycetota bacterium
TTAACCGCGTGGACAACGCCCCGCGCTTCAATTTTCAATTTTCAATTTTCAATTTTCAAATCGAACAATCGAACAATCGAACAATCGAACAATCGAACAATCGAACAATCGAACAATCGAACAATCGAACAATCGAACAATCGCGGCACGCTGGGCACGCGGTTAAACGATCCAAATCCAGGACTACCGACCGCCACTGGGGCAGTACTGCTGGATCCACGCGAAGATTTCATGGTGCCAGTAGCGACTGTTTGCAGGTTTGTTCACCCAATGGCCTTCATCCGGAAAGTTAATGAACTTGCTCGGCACTCCCAGACGCTGCAATGCCGTGAAGAGTTGCTGACCTTCGCTGACAGGGACGCGAAAGTCGAGATCGTTGTGAATGATGAGCATCGGAGTTTTGAAGTTCGCGGCGAATTTGTGCGGTGATTGCTTCTCGTAAGATTCGCGATTCTCGCCCCATGGTGGTCCACCGTGTTCGTATTCGTCAAACCAGAGTTCTTCTGTCGTCAGGTACATGCTGTCGAAATTGTAGACGCCGCAGTGAGTCACCAGCGTTTTGAATTTCGTCGTGTTCCCCTGAAACCAGTTCATCATATAACCGCCAAACGACGCTCCTGCGGAGAACATGCGGTTGGCGTCGATATAGTTCTGCTGTTCCATGAACGCCAGTCCTGCAAGCAGATCGATGTAACATCGACCGCCCCAGTCACCGCTGATCTGGTCGGTGTACTTCTGGCCAAAGCCCGTGCTTCCGCGCGGATTGGGCATCGCGACGACATAACCCTGTGCCGCCCAGACTTCGGGATTCCAGCGGTAACTCCAGTTGTCGGCCCATGCCCCCTGCGGTCCGCCATGCACCAGAAACGCGAGCGGCCACTTCTTTGATTTGTCAAAGCCGGGTGGCAGCAGGATCCACATCTGCATCGGATCGCCATCCGCGCCGACAACCGTCACGCTTTCAGGCTGTGGCAGGTCCAGTTCAGCCAGCAGTGTGTCGTTGGAGCGAGATAAGTTGTCACCCGGAGCTTTGGATCGCAGGAATGAATCATCCAGTCGCACCCGGTAGATGTCGGCCGGATGAGTCAATCGCGAGTTGCTGCAGATGAGCGTGTTACCATCCTGAGAGATACTCAAACTTCCGGATGTGCCCGCCGACTGCCCGCGTTCGACAATGTTCGGAGTGTTGAGTGAGAGACTGAACAGCGCCTTGGAGCCGTTTGATTCGGCCGCTGTGATCATCTGCTCGTTGCCACGCCACACGAGTTCATCGAAGGACAGATCGACTTCAGCCGTCATGGATTTCATGTTACTGATCAGAGTGCCGTCCGCATTGCATTCGGCAATCATGATTTCCCACTTGTCCGCTTCGTAACCTGACTTCCGCTGAGCCCGATAAGCCAGTTTGGTGCCATCGGGAGAAAACACGGGATGACCGTCCGCCGCAGGATTGTTATCTGTCAGTGTCTGCCATTCCGTGGTTCCGCCGCTGGCGGGCACCCGGCAAAGGTCGTAGTTTGTGCTCCAGGATTCATCGGTCGCGGGCACTGCATTGAAGATCAGATGACTGCTGTCCGGACTGAAACAATAATCCTGTGGCGCGGAGAAAGTGGTGGACGTCGGATAGGCATCCCGATCCCCCGGTGTCACGTCGCGGGGATCGCTGGCGACAAGATCGCCGGACTCGCTCAGACTGAGATCAATCACAAACAAATGCTGGCGTTTGTCTTCGACGTAGCTGTCCCAGTGGCGGTAGAAGAGGCGTTTGAAGACGCGGGCCTTGACCGGCGACGCAGCAATGTCATCGGCCTTTTTCTTGTTCGCGGCATCACTTTCGGCAAAGGGCAACGCAGAGAATTCCGGGGAAACGGAGGACACGAACGCGATGTGCATTCCGTCCGGCGACCAGATCGCATTGGCAGCATCGGTGCTGATCTTCGTCAACTGCTGTGCTTCACCACCGACAGGATTGATGACCCACAACTGGCTGCTGCCCGATCGAGTCGATTCAAACAGAATCCAGCGCCCGTCAGGTGACCATTTGGGATTGGTGTCCTTCGCCGTTCCGTTCGTCAACTGTCGCGGCGACATGGAGCC
>JANOUN010001149.1:0-12819 GCA_031416875.1 Planctomycetota bacterium
AACATTCTGCACACTCGCCTGGAGCAAGGCGATCTACTGATCTGGAATGGACGGAAAAGTTTTGTGGACAGTCGAATGCTGCCGTTCGGTCGTCCCGGCGACGCGGATGAAAAGCCAGAGCTTGCCAAGTCCGTCTTTGCAAAGCATTCCATCCTGTTGACGACGCTTTTCCAACCGACACCACCGCCGGAAGACAAGACACAGGATAAGACAGAACTGAAGAAGTACGAAGAAACGATGAAGTCAAAAATGAAAGTGTCTGAAGACGCTTTGACAGAATTTCATATCACACACGCGATGACACGCCTGGCGCCGCCGGGCATGCCCGACTATCGATCCATGTTCAACCTGGCTCAAACACAGCAGTGGAATCTGATTAGTTTTGAGGCATCGGCCGCCATCCTGGAACGGGTCAGCCCGGCAATTGCCGCCACGGAGCGTGCGCGCCTCGCCCCCAATTGGATAGAGAAAGCCTTTCGAAACGCCGAGAGCGCACCGTCGACGCTGCGGGAGTTTGCCCGCGAACCAAATTTTTATGAGAAACACGTCTACCGCATCCGTCCGTCCGTAGATGAAAATCTTCGCCTGGCAATGCATTATTCGACTCTTGCCGCCTTGCAACCGGATTCGGCGGAAGCAGCGATGTCAGCCATTGCCACGTCGCATCTTACCATTCGACAGTTGAACCTTGCCTTGGATCAATCCTCCGGTAATGCAAGGGCATATCGATTGCTGGGATCGGCCTATGCCCGTCTGGGTGAGCTGGAACGAATGGTCGGTGGGCCGTCGCAGGGAGATCGTGTTCAACGGATGCGTTATTTCCAGGCTGTCATGGCCTACCGACAGTCTCTCGTGATGGAGCCTGACGATGAAATGGCCTGGGGCGAACTGTTCAAACTCTATCGTCAGCAGAACCGGATTGACCTTGCAGGTCTTGCAATTGATCACCTGCTGCCGCTGCTGGAAGACAAATTTCTGGATTCCGAAAGCCCACAGATCCAGGCATACCTTTCCGAACAGCAGGGGCTCCGACGCGATTATCGCGACATGATTCGGGACAATCAGAAACGTATGGATGAATACCTGAAAAAACAAGTAACGCCGGAAAAGGAGGAAGATCGAGTCATCCAGTTGGTAACGCTTGCGACAGAAATCGACAATGGCGGGTTTGCCATCGCGGCCTTGAAACTGCTGGACGATGATCAGGATTCCGTAAGTCGAAATCCGCTAGGGGTCATTATGCGTGGAAAGTTGATGCTGGAAGCAGGTCGACTTGAGGAAGCTCATCAGGCACTGGCCATGATGGCCGAACCGGCACGTCAGCAGTCGCAGATGATGACCGGTACGGAATGGCAGTTTCCGACCGCCTTGTCTCAGTTGGCGATCAGTGATCTGACGTCGGCGTATGACACCTGGTCAGCGCAGTTGAAGGAACTGGAGAATGTGATGTCCATGCACGAACCATACGGCGGGTCGCTGCTGTCGTTGCCGATGGTGGCAGACGCAAACATCATGGTCAATGCACCGGTCCCGGTCTGGCCGATGCGGCATCTTGATACGTTGAGTGTGGGGATGGAGATACTGCCGGCATCGCGTGCTGAAATATTGTTTCTGCTCGCCATGATTCGCCTGGAAGAAGCGAACCTCAAATCGGCACAGTCACTTTTGAGAGCTGCAATTTCTGAAGGCGGTGAATCCAGTTACCGGGGAATTGCCATTGCTTATCTGGCGATGCTGGATGAACAAGCCGATGCGTTTCTAAGCGAGTACATTTTTTCAGACTTTGAAGCCTACGATTTTCCGGGCGAACCTGATCCGCCACCAACTGCGACGCCCCAGCCGAGCACACCCAGTCAGTAATACCGGTCCGTGTCAATCTGGATGATGACCGGCTACGCTCTTACGGCACGGCTTTCATCGAATAGAATCCTTCTGCTGGCCACAGAGCTTCCGCAGTCGCAGCTGATTCGTTGACTGTGATCTCGTATACGAATCCAGCTTTCAGCGGTTGCAGATGGAGAATCGCAGTCCTGCGATCATCGGATAGCTTCACGGTCGTCGGAGTGAGTGTATGACGTTCTGAATCGGGCGTGGCGTAGCTGCCGCTCCAGAGCCGTGTATATCCCTGAACCGACCAGGTTGCCGCAGTGCTTATCAGCGCCGCGTTCTCAGGCGGCTTGAAGAACGTGACTTCAAAGCCCGCCGCTGTCGCGCGGATTTCACGAATTCCGTTCGGCATCGACGTGTCCGCGGTCAGCCGTTCGATACTCCCGGTGTTTGCGCCACCCTGCCAGCCGCTGTCCCAGACGCTTCCAATGTATAACGCCCCGTCAGGACCAATGGCGGAAGCCACGGGCCCGACAAAGTTTCCGCCTCCGCCAGGCTGGTCTGGACGGCTGAAGCGATAGCATGCGCCCTGCTGCACGCCGTTGACTTCCTGAATCGTGAAACGCATGAGACATCGAGTATCGTACTCGCAGCCGATCCCGTGCCCTGCCAGATCCGGATTCGCAAAATCGTCGGGAAAAAACAGGATGCTGTTCACGCTTCGCGTCCAGGGATGAGGAACCATCACTGCAGGCAATTCCGGCGACTCGCCAGTCGCAACTTCATGGCGCGAGGGAACGCCGTAGTGTTTTCCGACCATCACATGATTGATTTCATTGAACGTGTTCTGCACACCTTGATTGTCCGTTGCAAACAGGTTCTGATTCCGATCAAAGGCCAGCCCCATCGGGAATCGGAACGCCGTTGCGATCGGCGAGATCTTCCCGGTAGAATCGAACTGCAGGATCGTGCCACGCCAGCGGTCATTGTCGGCAGGTCGCTTGTTCTGTGAATAGTCACTGCCCAGGCCGACAAACAAATCTCCGCTGCAATCACGCACCAGAGCCGTCGTCCAGTCGTGATAGTCATCGCTGAAACCCCAGCCGGACGCGACGACGTCGAATTCATCCGCGCGTCCGTCGCCGTCCGAATCTCGCAACCGCAGTACTTCTGGTTTATGAGCGACCAGAATAGCGTCGCCAGCGACCTGAATACCGTACGGTGCGGAAAGCCCGTCGGCGAAAAGCGACATGGAATCCGGCAGTGCGTCACCGTCGGTATCGCTTAAGATCCACACGTCTCCCTTGAGCGACGTCATGACCATGCGACCGTCCGCCAGCCATGCCATTCCTGTCGGCATGATGGCGGATCCGATCGGCAGCCGTTGGCCCTGAAATCCGGGGACCGTGGTGATGACATCGGCAACGCTGGACAGTTTGGCCACGGGTGGCGGGGACAGGACGGTCGGCGTGACGTCAGACAGATATTGAATTGTTGCGCCCTCGCCCATTTTAAGCTGCGGGATATTCTGCAATGCAGCGTGCTGGTCGTGTGAAACGAATGAGACATTCCACGGAATCTCGCCACGTGATTTTTGCGCCACTTCCGAGTCAAGCTGCAATGCGTATGGCGCAGGGCAGTCCTCAACCACAATACTCCAGTTCCACCCGGAACGATCATCTTCGGCGGGACTTGGCTTCAGGACGAATCTCAGGACCGTCTGAATCAGCGGTCGAGCTGGATCATTCCACGCAGTGATCGGCGAATGAGTCGGCAAGGCACGATCCGGTTTCCCATCCGCCTGGTTCGGGTCAAAATGAACTCGCACTCGAATTGTTACCGTTTCACCATTGACGCGGTAAGACAACAATTCAGCCTGACGACGTTCATCGATCACCGGAAGCATGAGCCCCGAATCGGGTTCGTCTGTGTTCACAAGCCTCAGAAACCCACGATCACCCTTCGTCTGGAGCAGGGTCACGCCAGCCATGTCCCAGTACCAGCTTTTTCCCTCCGTGCGTTGTCGCGCAAATTCACCGATTGTCCACTGTCTCAACTGCATCGAATCAAGATCGAGCAGCAGGTTGTGTCCGTTGTCAAACCCCACGGCGAAGGCGCGTGCGACACTGTCGCGCTCTTTAGCGTTGCCAATCGTGAAGACATCACGAATTACGCGAGGAGGATCGCCGGGTGAAAGTGTGACGAATTGTTCGTAGCGACTGACAACAGTCGGGGGCGAAAACTTTGGATCGGCCAAAGCCTTCCAGAGCACTGCGATCTGTTGTGAGAGCGATTCTTCCAGCACGCCGCTGACTGGCGTTCGAATCGCAGGCATCTCAATTCCTGGCACCACACGAATTGGATTTCGCATCCACCGCATGAAGTAGCGTGATCGCACACGCTGGCCCATTGTCATAATATCTGAACCGCGTGTCCCCATCGCCACATTCCGCGGCTCATACGTACCGGCTGTGTGACAGGCGATGCAGTTGAAGCCGCCGGCACCGACGAGTTGGTTTCCAATCAGCAGTTCACTGGCGTTGGCAATGACAGGATGTTGCGGATCAAATTGTGTGAACAATTCCGGGCGAGCGACATCCGCAGATTCGGGGATACGGTCGGAACCGACAATGTAACGCACGATGCCTCTGCGATCCTCCTGCGAGAATTCAAAACGCGGCATCCGAACGAGCAACCAGGGAAGGCGGCGTTCCTTCTGTTCGCCCGCCACGGCGCGGGACAGGTAATCGTCCTGGAGTCGGTCGCCGACGGCCGTCAGTGGTGGTGGAATCAACGCCTGACTTTGTCCGCGGAGATCGTCACGCCTGGTTTCAATCGTGCGCGCCATCACGGACAAGCCTGCCTGCAGATCGCGGTCGTGGCAGGCCACGCATCCGTTGCGATGCAGCAGCAGTTCTCCCCGCGCGAATTCCGCAGACACCGGCAGATCGGCGTTCAGTGTTGCCAGCCAGCTTCGGATCTGGTCTCGTTGATTCTCATTCAGTCGGAATCGCGGCAATTGCATTCCGGCTGCGTCTGCCGTTTGTGATTTCTCAGCAATACAGCTGTGCCCGCGACTGCTTTTCGCGTCGGCAACTGGACGAAGTCTGCTGGCTTTCGGTGCTTCAAGTCCCGCAATTCGATGACAGCTGGTGCAGTTCGCTTTCGTGACCAGCTCGCGACCGCGCACGATGGCCGCGGCGTCTGAAGACTTCTTGTTGCTGGAACTTGTTGATTCCGTCGTCCCCTTCACAGGCTCCTTCACCAGTGCTGCGACGATCTGTCTTTGTTCGTCGTCCGACAGCGTGAACACGGGCATCCGATGATCGGAATTGATCGCTTGCGGTGTTTTCAGCCACGTGGTCAGCCACGCAGCAGTACGGCGTGCGGTGACGCTCGAAAGATCAGGACCATGACAGGGAGCCGCTTGAGGTTCAAACCCGCTCGGTAACTGCGACATCGCATGACACGCCACACAGCCGGTTGTCAACAACAGCTTCTGCCCTGCATCGACATCCTCGGGCTTGGATTTCTCGACAGTATCGACGCCGTTGTCACTGGCTTCGGCCTCAGAGGCATCAACCAGAAACGCGGCGATGTCCTGAGCCTGTGATTCCGAAAACCCGAACGCGGGCATGGAACTCCAGGCCCCGACAGACTCGGGGTGTGCAAGTCGGCGAACAATCTCGGCATCGGACGTGTTGCCGCGCAACCGCAGCAAACTGGGTGCTTTGAGGGTCGGCAATTCGCCCAGCCCCGAGTGGCAGGCCGCGCAGCGGAGCGCAGCGACAAGCCTCCTCCCGTGCTGAGAATCAGACGCATCGTTTTCCGCAGCATGAGTCAACGCATCCGCCGGAAGTGGTTCAAGCGTAAACTCCGGTGACGACCAGAATAACTGCATTTTGAAGTCTCGCGGAGCTTTAGCATCCGGATGCGTGAGGGCCGTTTGGTACTCAATCTGAATCCGATGATCCCCGGCCGAAGAATCTGACGCTGCGCCGGAAACAAAGACATTCGGCCCCTCTGCTGCAAGAACAACCTGATCATCGACAGAAACTTTCACGCTTCCCGACACTTGTGCATGAAACGTATGAGGTCCGGCTGTGCGAATCAGTAAATTCCCGGACCATGTCACGGACTGCACGTCAGCAATTCGACTGTCGATGCGGGAATCCGTCCAGTCGAAGCTCAGGCGCCGATCAATCCTTGAGACAGAGTTTGTCCCGTCGGAAACCACACATTGCAGGCCCGGCAGCATGCTCACTTCGTCGGCAGCAGCGCTCAATGAGACCCCGCCAATCATGGCCGTTATCAACAGGAAGAGGACACAGACTCTGTTCGAATCGAAATCCCTGAGAAACTGCATTTGTCACCGTATTTCGCAAGACAAGTCCGGAATCCAGCCAGCCGATTCATGTTGCAAAAATGAAACTGGAAGACACGGGAAGAAGTTGACAGCATTCGGAGTTGTATCCGCACACGATCTCATGTCAAAACGCAAACCGTACGGCAACTCGACGCAGCGTGATTGGCGGTATCGGTATTGGAAGTCTCAAGTTTACGCGATAATCTGCCCGTGCCAGGCCACGAACGGCAGATTGAATGTCGCAGCAACAGCTTCATTTGTCACACGTCCATTCAGCATATTGACAGCGGCCGCGAGTCCCGGATCCTTCTGACAGGCCGCATGCAGGCTTTCATTGGCGATCCTCAGCACATACGGAAACGTGACATTGCAAAGCGCATACGTGCTGGTTCGGCCCACAGCTCCCGGCATGTTGGTGACGCAATAGTGCAGGATTCCGTCAACAATGTAGGTGGGACTGGAATGCGTTGTCGGGCGAGATGTTTCCAGACAACCGCCCTGATCGATACACACATCAATGACAACTGCGCCGGGTTTCATCAGCTTCAGGTCATCCGCCATCACCAGCTGTGGCGTGCGAGCACCTGGAATCAGAACGCCGCCAATGACAAGATCCGCCAGGCGAAGCTGTTCGCGAATATTATGGCGGTCACTGAACAGCGTGTTGACGTTGGCCGGCATGATATCATCCAGCTGCCGCAGCCGATCAACATTGATATCCATGATGACCACATCTGCCTGAAATCCTGCCGCAATCTTTGCCGCATTCTTGCCCACAACACCGCCACCCAGAATGGCGATGTGAGCAGGCTCGACACCTGGAACTCCCCCCAGCAGAATGCCACGGCCTTCCTGAGGCCGCTCCAGAAATTTCGCCCCTTGCTGAATGCTCATGCGTCCGGCAACTTCGCTCATGGGCGTCAACAAAGGCAAATCCCTGTTTCGGCCCTGAACGGTTTCATATGCGACAGCAGTCGCCCTGGTCTCAAGGACATTCCGCGTCAATGTGGCATCGGCGGCGAAGTGAAAGTACGTAAAGACGATTTGCCCGGCCCGCAGCAACGGCCACTCAGACGCCAGAGGCTCTTTGACTTAGACGATCATATCCGCCGCTGAAAAAATCTCCTCGCGCGTCTGCACCATCGTGGCACCGCTGACGGCGTAAGCTTCGTCTGGAATTCCGCTGCCCGCGCCCGCGCCTTCTTCAATGAGCACCTGATGCCCTGCCTTGACGAGTTCTTCCACTCCGCTGGGAAGCATGGCAACACGGTACTCGTCCGACTTAATTTCCCGGGGAACTCCAATAATCATGACTCTGAATCCTGTTTTGCCAGCCGGTCGTCCTGTGCGTCACAGAGTTTCCACTGCGAGCGGGCCGCGATGATCCCCTTTTACGACCAGCTAACAAAATGACCATCCATTGCGAAATTGAAGAGGAAGAAGTCGACCAGCCTCGAAAAAACTGCCCCACACAGGTTATTCTATTGGCAATCCCGTCGGGAGCAATCGACATACGTAACTCCCCACTCCGTCAAGGGGACTGTCGTTCTAATCGTTTAACGGCAAGCCGCAGGCGTCGTTGCCGTATTTCGCCTGCGCCTGCGGCTCGCCGCTAAACGAATTTTGCGGACTCTGTGAACTAGAACGACAGTCCCCAAGTACAAAGATGATCTCAACACAAAGCTTGATCGTGCAGAATTCTCTCGCGTTGTCCGCATACAAAGGCATGAACGCAACGGTCATGGGCCTGGGGCGATTCGCAGGTGGTGTCGCCGCCGCCAGATTTCTGACTCAGCACGGCGCAGTTGTGACGGTGACAGACCTTCGCAGTGCCGAAGAACTGGCCGATTCCCTCGAATTGTTGTCGGATCTGCCGATCGCACGACTGGCGCTAGGCAGTCATCCGGAAGATGTGCTTGTGGATTGCCAATTGCTGGTCGTCAATCCCGCGGTTCGGCCTGACCATCCACTCGTGTCTCTTGCCAGGTCTCGGCAGATCGATGTGACAACGGAGATCGAACTGTTCCTGCGTCACAATGCTGCATCCGTGATCGCCGTCACAGGCAGCAATGGGAAATCCACCACAACAGCATTGATTCATCATTTGCTCCTGCACGCGAATCCTGATTTCGAAGGCCACGTCTGGCTCGGCGGAAATATCGGAATCAGCCTGTTGGATCAGGTCCATTTGATTCAGCCACAGGATATCGTCGTTCTGGAATTGAGCAGCTTTCAGTTGCATCTGCTCGGAGAAAAGCGGTTCCGCCCGAATATTGCCGTGCTGACAAATTTCTCGCCCAATCATCTGGACTGGCATGGATCGGTAGCGGAGTACCGCAGAGCCAAACAGGTAATTTTTGACGCACAGACCTCAGACGACGCGGCCATCATTCCCGATGACACACATTGCGAGAATCGTGCAAATGATTCGGCCTGGCGAGTTCGCGGAGGCCGATTGCAGTTTGGACTCACTGATCACGGCGACGACGGAGCTTTCCTCGAAGGCGGAATGTTGATCCTGAGAAGCCACGGCTTTGAGGACGCGATTCGGTTCATGGTGCCGCCACAACTTCCCGGTCAGCACAATCAACTCAACATCGCTGCCGCAGCATGTGCCGCCTGGCTGGCTGGAGCCGACTCAACACAATTCTCCGCAGCGCTGCAGACATTCCGGCCGTTGCCGCATCGCCTGCAGCTTGTCGCGGAACATGCCGGACGGCAGTTCTGGAACGATTCCATCGCCACCACGCCGGAATCCGCCATTATGGCGCTGCACGTTTTCCCCGGACGCATTATCCTGCTGGCGGGTGGATACGACAAAGGCCAGAATCTCGCTGCATTTGCGGTCGAGATCAAGTCACGTGTCGCGGCAGTTGTAATTATGGGGCAGACGGCACCCAACCTTTATCAATTGCTCACAAACGAACCGTCTAAGCTGCAAATCAGAATTGCGACTGACTTTCGAGAGGCATTTCGGAGTGCGGTTGCGTTCAGCCAGCCAGGCGATATCGTTCTGCTTTCTCCGGGCTGTGCAAGCTACGGATGGTTTCAGGATTTTCGGGAACGCGGAGACCTTTTCTCTGCTCTGGCAAGGGATTGGAGCCCGGACACATGACTCAACGATCGTCCATGGTCACTGCATACTTCGCACTGCTTTGCCTTCTGACATGCGTCGGATGCGGTGAAGTCGAACAGCCATCGAAACTGACGGCCGCTGAACAAGCACGTCGCGCGGCTCAGAACGACACGACAACTCTGCGTGCCGACCCCAGAGCACTCCGCCAGCAATTGGGTGCTAACGAGATGGCCAAGTTTCTGGTTGAAGGAAATGACGTCGTTGAAGCGAATTTGTTTCGTTCGGGGCTCCGTTCCGTCGAACCTCTCAAGGGCCTTCCTTTACGAGGCCTGGATCTGGGCTTTACCTACGTTTCAGATTTGTCGCCGCTGACCGGTATGCCACTCGAAAGCCTGGTCCTCGAAAATACCCGTGTCGCCGATCTGTCGCCCTTGAAAGGGATGCCTTTAAAGGTTTTGAAAATCCAGAACACCCAAGTCACCGATTTCGGTTTTCTGGATGGCATGCAGCTGACCCACTTCAACGTCCTGAATTTGCCGTTCAGCGACCTGAATGCCGTTCGAGACATGCCTCTGAATACGCTGTGGCTGACCGGTTCAAAAGTCACCGAACTGACGGCATTGTCCGGTTCCAGAATTGTGAGTCTGGACATCGAACGAACTGAGATCAGTGATCTCTCTCCGCTGGCAACAACGTCTGGCCTGAAGCGGCTGAATATCGCCGCAACGCCGGTGATGGACTTGAGTCCTCTGGCCGGCCTGAGCCTGGAACGCATCGTACTTTCGCCGGAACGCATTCGTACGGGAATCGAAGCGATTCGCAACATGAAGAGTCTCATCTATATTCAGACTGCAGTGGATCAGAATCAGACGGCCGACGAATTCTGGAAAAGATACGACCTCGGAATCTGGGATGATTCCAGTCAGTCGTCCGCGACCGACCCCGATTCTGCAAAACAAACGCCTGCGTCCGACGAAACACCGTCCACTGAACCTGAGATCAAGACACCGTGATGTCTACGAGGGAATTGTGAGTCAGCAAGTCGTAAGACAAATCATTGCCAACGTCGAATCAGCGGTCCTTGGCAAATCTGCCATCGTGCGATTGTCCGTGGTGACACTGCTGGCCGGTGGACACATTTTGCTGGAAGATGCTCCGGGACTGGGAAAAACCTCGCTGGCAAGAGCCCTCGCGAAAACGCTGGGCTGCGGTTTCACGCGAATGCAGTTCACACCGGACCTGCTGCCCAGCGATATCCTGGGTGGCAACGTCTACCGGCCAGGGACCGGGGACTTCGAATTCCGCGCTGGCCCGATTTTCACCAACGTCCTGCTCGCGGATGAAATTAATCGGACAACTCCCAGAACGCAAAGCGCTCTGCTGGAAGCGATGAGCGAACGTCAGGTGTCGATCGAAGGCACGACACACAAACTTCCTGACCCGTTTCTGGTGATCGCCACGCAGAATCCGTTTGAATTCGAGGGTACGTATCCGCTTCCGGAGAATCAACTCGATCGCTTTATGATGTGCCTGAGCATTGGTTATCCCGATCGCAAATCGGAACTGGAGATTCTGAATCGACATCGTGACGGTCAGCCCGTCGATGCGCTGACTGCCTCCGCCACGGCGGCGCAGGTTCAGGATCTGCAGCGCCAGGTTCAGACAATCAACGTCGATCCGTCGCTGGCCGAGTACCTCCTGGAGATCATCGGACGTACGCGGGCGAACAGTGAATTGACACTCGGCGTGAGTACGCGTGGCGCGCTGACATGGTATCGCGCTGCTCAGGCCATGGCCCTGGTTTCAGAACGGAACTTTGTGATTCCAGATGACATTAAAGAAACCGCATTGCCGGTGCTCGCACACCGCGTCGTGTGCCGAGGTGCATTGCGGGAAGGTCATCGCCAGCGCGCGTCCCAGATCCTGCGGATGATCATGGACAGCGTCCCGGTGCCATCGTGACAAATGCTCTGGCACAATCGGACAGTATTCCGACCGCCGTGATCATCGTCGATCACGGTTCACGGCGAACGGAAAGCAACGAGATGCTGCATCAAGCCGCCGCGCGCTTTGCCGCTGATTCGAAGTATGAGATCGTTGAACCCGCGCACATGGAACTGGCACAACCCTCCATCTCCACAGCCTTCGATCGCTGTGTCCAGCGCGGTGCGAACCGGGTCATTGTATTTCCCTATTTCCTGTCACCAGGTCGGCACTGGACCGACGATATTCCCGCGCTCGTGGCTCAGGCCGCTCAGAAACATCCCACAGTCGAATGGCTCGTCACAGCCCCGTTTGGCCTGCATCCTGAAATGAACGCGATCATCACCGATCGCATTGAACGCTGCCTGCAAAACGCCTCAGCCATCCACGAACATCGATCCCCTCCCGGCTGCGACGTCTGCGAAGGCACTTCAGGCTGCCAGTTCACAGCCGACAAGACCAGTTTGTCCTGAATCAACAACCTGAGTGGAAACGGCTCCCCGGGCATTTCACCATGTCGCGACTCTCAATCATCACCCGTCGTTGAAACTTGGCGCGGGCATCACCCGCAACCCAAATGACTAACTGTGTTAGGCCCGGAGGGCTGGCACATCCTTTGCCGGTGGCGTGAGCCACCGGAAACGAATACTGGAATGACTTGAGGCCCGAAGGGCCGACACAATTGCCAAGTACAAAGGCACTCCAACAGATCTATTGTGTCGGCCTTTCATGCCTGGATTGGTCCAATTGCAATCAGACCGGGGCCTCACTGCCCCGGCAGAGGATGTGCCAGCCCTCCGGGCCTGAACCGCAAACAATTCATGGCAGTGCATTACGAACCAAATGATCACCTTCAGACATGTTCACTGTTCTTGAATACGCCAAAATCTTCTCAGAAATACAATACTCTCAACGTTTGCTGAGCAGGGCAGCGGGAATCGTAACCGAAGTGAAGATATGTCAGCAGTTCTTCGCCCGTTGCAACCTGCCAGAAATCAATGTCACTGGGAGTGGTGATCACCGTCGAACAATCATCAACAGCTCATCACTCTCCTGACTCGACCGGATTCTATGTGCATATGAAAAACCGGGTTTACAGGATGAGTTAAGTGCGGGAACCTTCGTTTGCTTAAAGACGGAGGAACGAGCATGGACGCTCAAGTGCCAACCCGGTCGTGTGACCGGAAGCGTGGTCAAGTCGGTAAATTGACCTCAAAGGGATGTCGGCAGATCTGTATTCCGATGACTCGTGAACAGGATGATGTCACATGGAATGCCCCGGCAAGCGTCAGAGAATATCTGGAACCGCTCATCCGCGACTCCCCCGAAATGTTTCCCGCTGCGGTTTCAACCGGATATCAGCTTCATGGGCATTTGCCGGAATCAAAAAAGCTGCCGGGTGTCAGGTTGAGGCAAATCAGAACCAGTGACGGCGTCTACACGTTGCGTCCCGGCTTCGCCTTTGCCACAGCACATTGCCGCAGACGAAGATCACGGCTTTCTGAAAATCCGCGACCGTTGCCGCAAATACCATGACCTGCATCAGCGCGTGTGGGACGTCTGCCGA
>JANOUN010001150.1:0-4478 GCA_031416875.1 Planctomycetota bacterium
CAACATGCTGCTTTTCTGATAAATCTGAACGGGCTTCGGACGACCGGTGGAAGGCGTGTGGCCACCGGACAATTCCATCACTCGTTCTTCAATGTGGTATTTGAGCCACCCCATGGTGGCCATCACATTCTGTTCCAGCGACGTGAATATCACCCGGGAACCTTCGGCCTGAATACTTGCGAGTTGCAGTTTCGTGGAACGTTTTTTTCCGGCACGGGCTTCCCGCACGGCGGGTTGAAACTGCATGGTCAGTGTGGAACAGTACAGCCGATCCAGTCCGCCGGAGATCGTCGGGCGTTCCACCAGAACCTGGTTATCTTTCAACAGTTTCTGATTGGTCACACCGCGAAATGTCGCCTGATGCGTCGGGACGAAGAATTCAAAGCCGCCAGCAGCGCTGATCTTAAGCTGAACAGCTTCGCTGCGAGCATCGTCGTCCTGAAAGAACAGATCACAGTCAACCCGGCCCAACAGGCGAATTCGCTGCACGTCCGTGACGGACATCAAGCCGCGCTTGTCTGCCTCATCCGACGACAGCAGGTCGATTTCGGCACCGCTTTGGGCGATTCCGCTGTGCGGGCCCCACCAGAATCTGACCGGCTGGCTGGTGGTCACTTTCAGCGCATTTTCCGAGACGGAAAACGTGCGACCTTCGATTCGTAAACCATCAGGGCCCGTGATGCGAACATCCCCCTGCAACTGTACGCTGTTGATCGAACCAAACTCGTTGGTATCGAGTTTGAATTTTGTCGAGGCGTCCAGTTGAGCCGATCTGGCAGTCAGCGTGTACGGGACATCGGACTTGTCGTCCTCCCACAACATGGCAATCGGATCCACTTTGATCGAGCGGTCGTCATTGAACAATTCATGGTTCTGAAAGTACATGAACTTCCTGCCGTCACCAAACCGAGCGTTGGCATTCTTAACCCAGGGATCTTCCTTGAACCACATCTCGGCTCGTTCCAGGAAGACCGGAGAGTTTGCCAGTGCAGTCGATGACGCGACCATTCGCTGCTGCTTTTGTTCAATCTTCAGCCATGGTGCGGTCAATTGAGAATACCCAACGTACAACGTCGCCAGGGCGATGCCAACCAGCATCGTGCGAGGGCCTCGAGGTATCGTTGACAGCGACATGGGAGATTTCCAGAGTGCATTTTGACCGCAGGAACATGAACGACGAACGTTTTGCCACGAAGTGCGGTCACGCTGTTCGCAGAATTCTTCGTGACGCGAACGCTGCCGGACTGCCGCTGCCGTGTTCTGCCACATCCACTTTCTGCAGCACGTCAGTGATATCCAGCATACCGATCGGAGTCCGGTCTTTGTCGATCACCGGCACTTCACTCAACTTACGTTCGGACATCAGATGAATGGCTTCAGGCAGTAATACGTCCGGACCCAAGGTGATCGGATTGCAGGTCATCACCAGTCGAATCGGTTGATCCAGCTGTTCGTCGCGGCGAGTTTCAAACATCCGCGCCAGATCGCTGTCGGTGAAGAGTCCGGTCAAGCGGCCTGTTTCGTTGGTCAGAATCACGGCTCCCGTACGACGCCCTGGATGGCTGTGATGAATCATCACTTCCCGCACGGTTTCGTTTTCCGAGGCGATACGCAACTGGTTCCCGGAACGCATCACATCTTTCACAGGACACAATTGGCGGCCCAGACTTCCTGCCGGATGATAAGCGGCAAAGTCTCGCGCGGTGAATCCTTTCGACTGACTGATCACCAGCGCCAGGGAATCGCCCAAAGCCAGCATGGCGGTGGTGGAACACGACGGTGCCAGTCCAAGTTCTCCCGCTTCCTGATGCTTACCGATCTGCACGACAACATCAGCCTGCCGCGCCACGGAGTTTTCATGATCCCGCGTGATCGCAATGATGGGAACTCGCAGCGACCGCAGCGTTGGAATCAGCGTGACAAGTTCTTCCGTTTCACCGCTGTTGGAGAGGACCAATGCGACATCGTCCGGCCCGACGCATCCCAGATCTCCGTGCCGTGCTTCGGTGGGATGCAGGAAGTGCGCCCGCGTTCCCGTACTTGCCAGCGTGGCGACGATCTTCTGGCCGATCAAGCCGGCCTTGCCGATCCCGGTGACGATGACACACCCTGTCGCCGCTTGAATCGCGCGGACGGCATCGCAGAAACTCGGGTCAAGACTGTCCGCCAGTCGCCCAAGCGCATCGGCTTCCTGGCGAATAATCCGACGGGCTTCGCGCAACTGTTCCACATCGCCAAAAGAAATGACTTCGCGCGGAGATTGAGTGGCACTCATGGAGTCGTCCCTGACTTACGGAATTCTGCACGGCAAATCCATCTGCCGTCAGTGAGCTGAAATCTTGTCCGAAGTGTACTGCCAGCGACAATTCTACGTCAATTGCGAGGTGACCGTGTTTTGTGAGTGGTCCGGTACTGGCCTAATGGCACCTGGAGACTGTCGTTTTAATCGTTTAACGGCAAGCCGCAGGCGTCGTTGCCGCGTTTCGCCTGCGCCTGCGGCTCGCCGTTAAACGAATTTTCTGAATTTGGGAACTAAAACGACGGTCCCCGAGCCGGATGGGGTCGTAGCGCCACGCTTGCCAGAGCGATAATGACAAGGGCGTTGCCCCGAGCTGGCATACGGCTGGCCCGTTGGGCCGATGTACGAGCCCGCTGGGCCGATGAACAACGGATGTCGTTTCAGTTCGCATTCAGCTCAGACGTGTTTCTTTGCGAGTGCATTTCGCAGCTCGCACTTGCCGGATGGCACCGCAGTTCCCTCGCGATATTGTCGCAGCAGTTGGCGGGACTGTTCGGCCAGCATGCGGCGGACTTCGCGACGTTGCCCCTTGATGCGCGCGATCTTCATTTCATCGTAGAGTGTTGTCTGATGTCGCATCCAGGCAATCACCGCTGCTTCAGCGCGGCGTTCCACGGGGATCTGTTTCGTCCGCGCCACGGTGCCACTTCCGACGGGCGTGGCGTGTGCAGCAACAGCGTCGGCAAGTTGTGCAGCGAGTGGCTGATGAATCGGAGCAAATGCCAGAAACTGAAACACCGCATCGCGAAACGTGGTCACATACTCGGTTTGTGTTTTTTCACGACGCTGCGCGCTCGACGCCTGGCGTTTGGCATAAGCCTCCGTCGAACGCTCAACCTCAAGTTGTTTCATCGCGGCAGCGATGTTGACCTGCGGTGCCCAGACGCCCTGAGAAAATGTCTTGCGACCGCGTTTCTCCTGCACCGTCCAGGACGGCCCCGCCGCTTTGACTCGGCGAGTCAGCCCGGCATCTCCTGGCAGCAGGAGTGACCAGTCAGCCGGTGGTGCAAGGATCTCCCCCGTCGTTGTGAGCACAGTCTCCGGACGCGGACCGGGCGATACGATACGAGTCTGTTTCGGCATCTCATTTCATCCTGTTTGAACTACGACCCAGAAATCCCATTGAGTCCGTCGGTGCTTTTTTCCCAAGTCGTCAATGCCGGATTTCGCCTTCCACGCGACCGAATGACACCTTGGTGCCCACGACCAACGGGGCGCTCCTGCCGGGTTCAACGTCTTTCACCGAACCGTCGGATGTTGTGATGACCCATTTGTCGGTCGTCAGATTCTTTAAGCCCCAAATGTTTGGATCCTTCGGGTGCTGGACGACCTCCGCCACCGGCTTTGTGAAGTCAAATGGCTGGTGATCGTTGAGATGATGCGCAAACAGCTTCGCCTGATGCGTGAGCATAATCACGGTTTTGCCCAACCGCAGGTGATAAGGAAGTCGTGGTGTCTTTCTGCAGAACGGACACACCGCCGAGGTCGATGCAGAATTCAGCGATTCCATGTCATAGAAGTTCTCGCGGCGGCAATGTTCGCAGAAGAAGATGGCGTCACGCAGACGGGACAGCACGCCTCGCCATTCGCCTTCCATGACGCGGTCATCGGGGTCGCGCAGTCCCGACGTGAAGGCTTTCGTAAACGTGTCGCGCAGGATCTGAGGATAGACCGGCCAATACTGGACGGCGTTGGCACCGGCCTCACCGCTGGGATCATCGTCGCGGGCCACTGCAGAGTTGGAATGGTCCCGCGGATCGAAAATGAACAGCGGTTCGGAACCGCAGAGCTTCATCCTTGCGGGTAAGTCCCAGCAGCGAATTGCCAACACTTTGCGTCCCAGCAACGGATGGCTGACGTGGAACATGTAGAACAGCAGTACGGCCAGAGAATACAGATCAGTCTGCCGGCTGGGAAGTGCTTCGCCGCGCACGATCTCCGGAGCCATGAAATCCGGTGTACCCAGGATCCCGGAGTGGGGTGAGCGATTTTCAGTCACATTGTCGTTGTCGCAAACCAGGACATCTCCGGTCTGCTGATCGAAGAACACATTGCCGAACGAGATGTCTCGATAACACAACCCGTCCGCATGCAGTCGATAGAAACTGTCGGCCAACTGCAAGCCCGCGGTGACCAGCGTTTGAAACGAAGGATCGACGCGCCCCATCATCAAATCGAG
>JANOUN010001151.1:0-2947 GCA_031416875.1 Planctomycetota bacterium
GAGAGCAGACGAAACACGCGCGATGGTTCGAGCAATGAGACCAAACAATGCCAGATTCTCAAAACAGCCATGATCAACATGAGCATCAGCTCGATGCCCTCATTGCCGAGTACTACCGCGCTGAAGAAGCGGGGCAGGCTCCTGATCACAATGAGTTCATTGCTCAGCATCCCGATTTCGCGCAGGAACTGACAGATTTCTTTGCCGACGTCCTGATGCTGCATCGCCAGGATCGCCCCGATCCACAGGATCCCGCACTCGAACCGACGCTCACCTCCAACACGTCGCGGCAAAAGAACTCTCCAGCGGCGTCGGTTGTACGTTATTTTGGGGCGTACGAGATTCTGGAGGATCTGGGGTCCGGAGGAATGGGCGTCGTTTACAAAGCCCGGCATCTGAGGTTGAAGAAGTTCGTGGCTCTGAAGATGATCCGGGCCGGAGCATTCGCTTCGGAATTCGAAGTGAAAATGTTTGAGGCGGAAGCCCGCGCCGTGGGTCGACTTGATCATCCGGGCATCGTGGCCGTACACGAGGTGGGAATGCATGCTGGCCAGCATTTCTATTCGATGGATTATGTCGCAGGTGGCAGTCTTTCAAAACTGCACCGTGATGAACCGGTTCCGGCCAGCCGCGCGGCCGAACTGGTAAAGCAACTGGCCGAAGCGTTGCACCATGCGCACGGACAGGGAATCGTCCATCGCGACCTGAAGCCCGCCAATATCCTGCTGACGACCACAGGAGTACCCCGGATCACCGACTTTGGCCTGGCCAAACGCATGTGGATCGGAGAAGACTCCGTGGCAGCGAACATGACGGAAACCGGGCAGATTCTGGGGACACCCGGTTATATGTCACCCGAGCAGGCGGAGGGCAAGACCAGGCTGGTTGGCCCACTGACCGATATCTACGCTCTGGGAGCCGTGCTCTATGCGTTGCTGACAAGCCGGGCACCGTTCGTCGGGGAGTCACATGCCCACATCATCACACAGGTGATCCGCAATGAACCAGTCTCGCCACGCGTGCTCAACCCGAATGTTCCCCGTGACCTGGAAACCATTTGCCAGAAGTGTCTGAACAAAGAACCGCATAGTCGGTACGGGACTGCTCAATTGCTGGCGGACGACCTGCAGCGATTTCTTGAAGGCCGACCGGTCCTTGCCCGGCCGATCAATCGAACTGCACGAGTGTGGAGATGGTGCCGGAGAAATCCGTGGGTTTCGGGGCTTGCCACAGCAGTCGCGGCAAGCCTGGTAATCGGCTCGATCGTTTCGACCAGCCTGGGCGTCGTGGCTTATCGGAACTCCGTCGAGTCTGATAAGCGAGGCGCTGCACTCGCCCTGTCCCTGAAGGATTCGCAGAAGAATCTGGCTGAAATTGTTAAGCTGACTGAAGAACGCACGGTGGCCCTTGATAAATCGCGCTGGCAAGTCTACCGCTTTCGTGTGATGAGGATGGAGCAGTCATGGCAGGAAAAAGACTGGGGGCACCTCGAACGCCTGCTGGATGAAAGCGTTCCCGCTCCTGGCGAGAAGGACGTGCGAGGCTGGGAATGGCATTACCTCAAAGCACAGCTTGATCGTCGGGTTTGGAGGATCTACGAGAAGCCGGACACAGAAAACGTCGCCGAGGCAACAGCCTTCGACTGGGACCAGCACACTGACAAACTCGCAGTGTGCCGGGCAGGCGTGATCGACATCTGGCTTGTCGGTGAGCGCCGATTGTGGAAATCCATCGCCGTTCCCGTGGTTCCGTACGTCGATGGGTTGCTCCGCTGGGCGCCGGATCACCGACACCTGGCGATTGGCATCGGTAACATGCAGGTCTACGTCATCGACACTAAGACGGGCGAAATTGTTTGTACTATCATCGATCCGGACCCGCCTGAGGGTTGCTTTGTCAGCAATATCGATTGGAATCCGCAAGGTGACTGCGTCGCAGTCACCTGCTGCCCCGACTGTATTCGCATTTGGAGTGTCGGAACTGAACCGGTACTGCTCAAATCACTCGACGCGATCGAAGACGTCCGGCAGCAGCGCATCCGCTGGAGTCCCGATCAAACCTCCTGCGTCACCTATTCCTACGGCGGGTGGGCGATGTATTGGAGTACCACGGATTGGACGTTGTTACAGAAGGTTCGGCTCTTCGACGACTGGTGCGATCAGCCAGCTTGGAGTCCAGATGGAAAGCGTGTTGCCTTCGCAGCAACGCAAGGCATGGTCGCGAATGCGGACGATGTTACTCAATTAAAACGGATCACCGATCAGGGCTCTCCGCTTAGAATCGTGCGATGGCTTGACGACGAACGACTTGTCACCGCCAACGATGCCCAGGAAGTGCGGATTGTGCATGTTGATCTCAAGAAGCAGGAAGAGATATTTCGGCCGTACAATCAAGCCGTCAGCGGAATCTCGATCGGACCGCACGAACAGATTGCGACTGTGGCACATTGCGAATCGGTAAAAATCTGGTCGCCACACGCCATGGCACCGGAGTACATTACGCTTTCTGGCGCACGGTTGTCGGCATCGGCGTTAGCATTAGTTTGGCATCCGCAATTGAACGTGCTTGCGTTCGTATCCGAACAGCAAGGGAGCAATGTCGCTACGATTTGGTCGCCAGAAGCAGCTAAAGTAGAATCGCTGTCGGGTACAAGCGGTGCGTCCGGTGTCCACTGGAAGCCATCCGGCGACGCGCTCATTGTTGATATAGCGGGCGACCGATGGCAACTGCTCCATTGGCCGCCAACCGACAGCGAACAACCAAATCCAACCTCCACTACTCCACGAATGGGGCCGACAAATTCATCCGATGGCCGCTTCAAGGTGGAGGCACCAATCCCACACTTTCGGGAAGGCGCGCCAATCCCTACTCATCCGATCGCGATCATTGATACCGACGGCAATGTGCCTACGGTATATCCCAAGGGCGGGACAGGGCTCTACGCCTA
>JANOUN010001152.1:0-6148 GCA_031416875.1 Planctomycetota bacterium
GCGCCTTGCGGCTCACGGTCGTGGAGTATCGAGACAGACTTCCTGCCGGCGATCAGCGGATATCTTTCAGACAGTCAATGCCCATGTAGATCACCAGTCCGGCCGCGAGAATCACCAGGATGTCCCAGACCGACTGGCCACCGAACGGCATGCCCAGCACAAGGTCAAGGATCGCGGCGACTCCCATCAGCGCGGCAACTCCCAGCGATCCAAAGACGAGGTTACGGGCCTGACCGGCCATTGTGCTGACTCCAACTGAAACGTTGCGGGCTGTTCACTCTCCGAGAGTATAATTCAATGCCGGGGATTCATTCCAGTCTGTTTGCCCCGCGAGAAGCGCGTTCGACGATTGTTTTCGGAATGATCGCCATAACCGTCAACAAAATATCGTTACCGGCCGGACACAGGCTGAGACGACCGCTGAATCAGGCGGCGTTTGCCTGCTGCTGACGTTTTGGAAGTCGGATCTGAAACGTACTGCCACAGCCCGGGCCATTGCTGAGGGGAGTGATTGTGCCTGCATGATTTTCAATAATGCGGTGCGTGATACTCAGCCCCAGCCCGGTCCCCTGCCCCGCTTCCTTTGTGGTAAAGAACGGATCAAAGATGTGGTGGAGCGTGTCTTCGTCCATGCCGCAGCCGTCATCTTCAATGGCGATCACAATGGAGTCGACCAATTCCTGAAGTCGCACAGTGACGCGGCCCCCGGATGCTGTCGCCTGCAGCCCGTTGGCGATCAGATTCAGAACGACCTGTTTCAATTGAGCGGCATTGACTTCCGCCATGATGCAACGGTCGCATTCAAAGCTGACGGTGCGGTCAGCGTAACGACCCAGGTGCTGTATCATCAACAGAACTTCGCGAATCAGTTCGGCAATGTCCGTCGGGATCCGGCCGGCTTTATCCCCGTGTGAAAAATCCAGGAGCCTGCGCGTGATATCAGCACAGCGGCGAGATTCACGGCGAATCATGGCGAGACGTTCCACGACCTCCCGCGCGTCGTCCGACTTCATTCCGTGAAGTCCGTACAAACGCATTTCCAGCGATTCTGCCGCGACGGTAATCGCACTGAGTGGATTATTGATTTCATGCGCGACGCCAGCCGCCAAAAAGCCGACGCTCGCCAGTTTCTGCGATCGAATCAACTGTTCGCTGCGTTCACGCACTTTGTACTGCAATTCTTCTTCCGCTTGCTGGAAGCGATCCGCCATGCAGTTGACGCCCGATACCAGATCAGCGAATTCATCCTGCCAGCGCGAAGCAAGGTGCAGTCGATACCGCGTGTCACCGTTGGCAATTCTTGTGCAGCCCTTCGCAATGGCGCGGACAGGAATGGAAATCCAGCGAAAGCCGCACGTCAGAATGACGATGGAAAATGCCATGACCCCGCCGGTCCCATACAACAGCCAGCGAAGAAAACGTTCGGACCGACGATGCTGTTTCTGCAGCGACAGTTCACCCCAGTCGGCCGTCATGTAATAGGCCGGCAGGTTGTCGAGGGACCGCTGGATGCGAGTCACCGCTCTTGATGCTTCAAAACGAAGGTCCAGTTGCCGGACTTTTTCTTCCGCCGATCTGACCGGCTGCAGACCTTCTGCCAAAGAGGCGAGGTAGTCAAGCTCACCATAGATATCGTCAATTCGCGGCAAGACCTGCTCGCGCCGCTGAAGATTCAGTTCCGGTGGCGCCGGCAACGCTTCCACGCGCCGGCGAAATTCCCGCAGCGACGATCGTGCATCTTCGACATGGGCGAGGTAGGTCATGCGCTGTTGCTGAACTGCCGCGAGTTGTTTTGGATCCAGTGAAGAAAACAGGCTCTCAGAGATCTTCGAAACGGAGCGGCTCAATTGATTGCGATCCGGACTGCGATGAAGCAGAAAATCGAGGTCATCGACGGCTTCCTGATGCCACATCAGGCCGAAGGCTCCGATACCGGCCATCGCGATGACCAGCAGCATCGCGCCAGCGAATAACGACACCAGTCGTCTGCGGATGCTGCGAAACAAAAACACGCCGACCTCCCTGCCGTTTGGACGTCCTGACCAGACTGCGGTCGGACGGGTTCTGCCGCAGGTCATCTAATCCGTCGGAAACCGGAACCTGCCGCAAGTCGCGATTTTACCGGCGAAACTCAAAAGTCGCCAGAGCGATTCGCTGTGCCTGCCAACGAATTTGGGTTGAGTGGCCGGGGCCGGGGATTCGAACTCTACCGCGCGCGGTCGAAGATGGCACGTTCGTTTAACCGCGTGGGCAACGCCCCGCGCGTGGGAATCCAGCCATCGCGACGCTGCTCGCGCGGCCCGCTGGGCTCGCGGTTAAACAAGCCAATGCCAACCGCGTGCGGTAGAGCGCTCTCCAACCCAGGCCACCCCAAAACCAGGCCTTGACAGGGCCTTACGTTGATCGCGACCGCTGATACATCTCACGCATCAGAAGATCGATGGCTTTGGCACGAGACTTGATCGTCTGGCTGGTTTTTCCTGACTGCTGAGCGGCAGTCGCCTGTTTGCTTAACGTCGTGACTTCCTGAAAATCAACGTCCCATGCGCTGTCGCGTGCGGCCTGCACAAGATCACTCTGCACTTCCGCGAGGTACGACAGAAAATCATCGGAGACGGCGGCATTGATGACGCGGTAAGGCGATTTGGGATTGAATGCCGTGTTCGGGACTGCAGGCCGTGACGAAGATGGTTCTTTGAAAGAATCTATCGGCAAGCCCGTCGCATCGAGAGTCGTTGCACCAGTCGCGAAATCTTCGCTGGACTCCGCCGAACTTCTGCTCACGATCCGACGACTGATGAGCCACGAAAGCACAGACGCGGCGACCAGAATCACTGAGGGAATAAACTTTTCCATGACGCCCAGCGTGATTCCTCCCAGCAGACACACGACAGCAGTTCCCGCCAGCAGAATTTGCGGCACATTCGAAGGCTTCCCGGGGATGTCCAGCGTCCTGTCAAGATTTGCTGAATTCGTTGGTTCAGCCTGCTCTGTGACTGTGCTCGGGTAACTGTCAATTCCAATAACGACCACTGTCGAGTTGTCTGAGCCCCCGCGACAGTTTGCCAGATTGATTAACAGCCGGGAAGATTCCGCTGGCGGCAATGAACTCACCGCCTGGCCGATCTCTGCATCGGTCACATGATTTGTGAGTCCATCCGAACACAGGACAAAATGATCGCCCGCTTCGACAGAAAACGGACCTTCAATGTCCACCTGCACAAGAGGATCTGGTCCAAGGCAGCGTGTGATCACATTTCGCGGATGAAATAATTCCACATTCTCGACGGTCGCTCGTCCCAGCCGGATCATTTCCCACTGCAAACTGTGGTCGAATGTCAGCTGTTCGATGCGACCTTGACGGACTCGATAAACGCGACTGTCACCGACATGTCCGATGGTTGCACCGTCTTCGGCCAGACTCAGCACACTGCAGGTTGTGCCCATGCCTTCGAATTCGCGATTTTCCCGACCGCGATCGTTAATCGCCTTGTTCGCTGCATAGATTGCCTGCCGCATGCGGCTTTGGACCGATGGGGCATCGCGCTTAAAATATGCATGAGGCAACGTATCGACCGTAATGCGACTTGCAAGGTCTCCCACGGCATGGCCACCCATGCCGTCAGCAACCACAAACAAGTGTCCGCAGCGATGCCATTCGTCGTAGTCGGCACACAGACGCACTGCGAGTGAATCCTGGTTCGCCGAACGGCGCATCCCCACATCGGTACGCGAAGCATACTGTACGACGGGGGGAGACGGCATGGCGAGTTTACTCAAGGGCGGCGGTTGCGGAGCATTTCACAGAATCATGGGATCGCAACATTCTCACGCTCTGCGGCACAGTGTACAACTGTTGGTCTTTGAGACCAGCGACAGGGGCGAAAACGACAGAATCCCGTGAAAAGGAATGCACTCGCGCAGCCAACCCTCAGTTGTCGTTGACGTCGGACAGCTTCGCGTGATTTTCAACGATTGAAAACCGATGGTGAGTCGCTGTTTCGTGGTCTGCCAGCACCGCGAGTCGCACCAATTCCGCTGTACTGCCGACGCCGAGTTTTCGAGTTGCGTTTGCTCGATGTTTCTCAATTGTCTTGACGCTGATCTGCAGCTCTGAGGCGATGGCCTTATTGGCAAGTCCAATTGAAACAAGCTGGACGACCTGCAATTCACGACGCGACAAGCGACCAATCTGCTGCCGTGCTCCGTCACGACGGGACTGCCAGTTGCGAAAGGCCAGCTCTTCAGGAATGGGCGCTGAAGTGGCGGCATTCAGATTTGTCCCGTGACCAAACATACCTGCGATGGGCTGAATCATGTTTCGTTGCTTCCTTCACTCGAATACATCGTCTGCAGCATCAAGACAGCCGTCAGGCTGCAAGGGGAATGGCGAACGCCAAAGCTCCAACTGCCGCTGGCAGGCTACAGCCTGTACTTCCAACAGTCACCGGTAGCTAGCTCCATTCCGCTGATGGCGATTGGGCGAATCTGCCAGGAGCATGATCCCACCCGCCACAGAAATTTCTTCGGGAAATCGCAACATCGAAATTCATCGAGAGGAATGCGATTCAGTCCGTGCGATCGAAATGCGGGCTCATCCCCTGTGGGTTTCCTGGTAGCTTCGTGCAAAGTAGCAACTCTGCACGCACCGTTGCGTGAGATCCCTTATGCAAGAGTGCAGCGGAACGAGTTGCGCGTAATCGTCGAGTGAAAACCCTCAGTGAGGCTTCGCAGTGTGAGGATGATCCCCTACGTGCTGCTGACTGTTTTGCTTACTCTCGGCAGCCGCTTTATCGGCAGTGATCGAAGAGTATGTCCACCAGCCAGCAATCCCCATCGCCAGCACTGTGTACAGAAACAGTGCTGACAGCATTTTCCCAATCACGCCGCCAGCTGTTACGTCGTCCGCGCCGAACTGTTCGATTTCCACTGGCGAAAAAAGCTCTGCCGCGTGTTCAGTGGTGGTGGCTGCAGGGGAAGCAGTGTCTGACATGGTAACGTATCTCGCGGTCGAAGATCAGAAGCTTTAAAGAAGGGGTCAGGAACCAATAGTGCGAAGCACCCTTTGGGCCATTTGGCTATTGGTTCCTGACCCCTTTTTTAAAGCTTAGCATATCGCACAGCCGGATTCTTGCGAATCCATTGATGAAGTGCCACCGGAGTTTTTCGGAATTGGGGGTGACACCGTTGAATGCGGCGTTTCAGCAGCCGGGACATACGACGGACATGACTGTCCATCCTACTGAATCCCAAGTAATTCCCCAAGAATATTTGTGACCGGATGTGGATGGCCTTTGTACTGGCGAAAACCTTCGCCGTACTGAGTCCCGATTTCATTGCCGCGCAAGCGACTCCAGCGTTCGCAGGCATCCATGTATTCGTCCATTCCGTGCTGACGCCGAAGCCACTCACGCTGACTGGCGTGGCAGGCCAGAGCTTCCAGCTTGTCGGGCATTTCCGCAGAAATATCAACGACGAAATCCGGCGCAATGCGATGTCCAAAATGATCGGTCCCTTCGACCGGATCCACATAGTACAGCCACGGAATTTTCAGCGTCGCCGGAGCTGGATCCCACTGACAAGTGCGATAATTTGGCACGGACGCATTGAAGCACGCATCCCGCACCAGCGCGCTCGTGATCTCATGGTCGTGCATGTAGTCGATCGGCGGCGCAGTCAGGATGATATTGGGAGCTGTGCGGCGCAGGAACTCGGTCATTCGGCGACGGCTGTCATTGTCGAATACGATGGATAAATCGCGGAATTCGAGGCAGGAACATCCTGCTTCCAGAATCACGGCGGCACGACGAGCCTCTTCCCGACGGATCGCGGAAATCTCTTCGGCGTTGTACTCGGCACTGCCGCCGTCTCCCGGTGTCATGGTCGCAACGGAAATCCGGCAACCCAGTTTCCGAAGTCGCCGCAACGTGCCCGCACACTGGAACTCAATATCGTCCGGATGAGCGTGAATCGCCAGCACGTGCAGTTCGCTTGCATTGATTTCCATATTTAGTCTTCCTGGGATGTTGTGTGGAACCGAAATTCCGGGTGAGAACACAGAACTACTGAATCTCAGGCAGTTTTCCGCCTCTGTTCCCCGTGTCTCCGACGCGGGATCCGCCAGTGACGTAGAACTACTGAATCTCAC
>JANOUN010001153.1:0-4345 GCA_031416875.1 Planctomycetota bacterium
CGCATCCGCAAAGGCGGCAACTACGGCTGGAGCATCATGGAAGGGCCGCAGCCCGTCCGTCCGAATGCCCGCCGCGGGCCTACGGAAATTCTGCCTGCTGCAATTGCGTTGCCTCATACGGATGCCGCTTCAGTCACCGGAGGATATGTGTACCGGGGCCAGCGTTTCCCGGAACTTGCGGGCACGTACATCTTCGGCGATTACGAGACACGCCGCATCTGGTCCGCGCGGTTTGATGGTGAGAAACTCGCGTCACTGACGGACCTTGTCCGTCCGTCGCTGCGGCTGGTCGCGTTTGGCGAGGATACGGCAAAGGAACTGCTGATGCTCAGTTACGAAGATGGCACGATCCATGAACTGCAACGCGCCCAGGCACTGGAATCCGCTCACGCATTTCCCTCACGCCTGAGCGACACGGGGCTGTTTGACGATCTGAAATCCCTGCAACCCGCCACAGGAGTCATCAGGTTTGAGATCAATGCTCCGATGTGGAATGACGGTGCGAAGGCGGAGCGACTGCTGGCAGTACCGGGCGAAGGAAAAATCGAAGTACTGAAGGAGGGGACTCGGCGAGCCAACTGGATGTGGCGTGAGACGATGCTGTTTCCCAGGGACTCCGTGCTGGCGCGGACGGTGTCTCTGCCGGACGATGCTGCCCGCGACGTTCGGCTGGAAACACAGTTACTGCATTTCGACGGCATCGACTGGAAAGGATACAGCTATGCCTGGAGTCCTGATCAAAGCGATGCCGAACTTGTTCCCTCCGCAGGTCGCGAACTTGCATTGTCGGACTATGGCAGCTTCCGCACAGCCGCAACGTCGACATGGCGGATTCAGTCACGCACCGAATGCCAGCGGTGTCACAATCACTGGGTCGGTGGACCACTCGCATTCCTGGCGCCGCAGTTGAATCGGGACGTCGCAACATCCAGCGGTTCGACAATCAACCAACTGCATGCGTTACGCGACGGTGGCTGGCTGACCGGCGAAGTTCCGAACGACCCGCAGTCGGCGGATTCGCATGCCGCAGCGCTGACTGATCCCGGAGATGACTCAGCCGACACAGCGCTTCGAGCTCGTTCATGGCTGGCGGCGAATTGCAGTTCTTGTCATCAGCAACACGCCGGAGGCACGGCGACAATCGACCTTCGCCACACATGTGAACAGTCAGAGATGCGTCTGATAGGAATCAACCCGGTGCAGGGCACGTTTGATCTCAATGCGGCGATGCTGGTTTCGCCTGGAAACCCCACTGAAAGTGTTTTGCTGTACCGGATTTCAACGGCTGGACGCGGTCACATGCCGCATATCGGTTCCGCCACACCTGATCCTCGTGGAATTTCTGTCGTGCGAAACTGGATACAGTCGCTTGAGCCCGACGCGGCCCACCCGGCCAGCGCAACGAAGGACTCCGTCCCAATGGAATTGACCAGCACATCACAGGCTCTGAAATGGATGCTGGCCCTGCACGACAATTCAATTGAACCGGACGATCGACAACGACTGCTTGAATCAGCGCGCCGGGCACCGCCGGAAATCAGCAGTTTGTTCGAACGCTTTCAACCCGTTGAACTCCGGCGCCATATTCGGACAACGATCGATCCGGCCGGAGTGCTGGCCGTCTCGGGCGACGCGAATGCCGGGCGAGAAAGGTTCTTCGACAAGCGCATGCAGTGCGCGGTCTGTCACCGGATCGGAACTCAGGGCGGAGCAGTTGGGCCAGGACTGGATGATGTTGGCAAACGACAGACTCGTGCGGAAATTCTGACAAGCCTGCTTGAGCCGTCGAAGAAAATCGACCCAAAGTTTGCAACATGGGTCGCTCAAACCAGGGATGGCAGGGTGCATTCCGGACTGCTGATCAGCCGCGATGAACAGAACATCGTGATTCGAAATGCCAAAGCGGAAGACACGATTTTGAACGCGAATGACGTGGAAGAGCTTCAGCCTCAGGCCATCTCACTGATGCCGGAGAAGCAGCTCAACGACCTGAGTGATGCAGACATCGCCGACCTGCTGGAGTTTCTGAGTCAGCAGAAATCGTTACCTGCCCAGTAGTCATTCACCACTTATCCACCGGGCCGCTGGGGACGGGGATCTCTACGTCAGTGAGGACGCCGGTGCGGTTGCCGTCGATCGGGCCGGACTGCTGAATCTCGGCAATCGCGGCGTTCATTTCCGCTTTCGTGCGGACTTTTTGGAAATCGCCGCGCAGGCGTTTCAGAATCCGCATGCCTTTCAAATACCAGTGCGCCATCTTGCGAAACCGGATGATCGCGCGTTCACTGCCGTGACGTTCTTCCAGACACGTGTATTGCTGCAGCATGAGCTGCAAACGTTCGTCAAAGGTTCCCGCCGGAGCATAACTGCCGGTCTGTTCCCATTCGACCAGCTGCCGGAAGATCCAGGGGTTCGCCAGTGCGGCACGGCCGATGGACACTCCGTGGCAGCCGGTTTCTTTCAGCATGCGTGCGGCATCTGCCACGTTGCGAATATCGCCGTTGCCGATGATCGGAATTTTTTCAACCGCTTCGACGACGGCACGAATTCCGGGCAATGAAACCGAGCCGCCGAAACCCTGCTCCCGCGTGCGACCATGAATCGCGACGGCCGCTACGCCCACTTGCTCAAACTGACGAGCAAAGAAGGGTGCTGAGAGGCTGCTGCTGTCCCAGCCGAGTCGCATCTTGACGCTGACCGGAATCGAAACCGCTTCGACAACAGTCTGCACCAGCCTGAGTGTTCCGTCGATGTTGCACATCATTCCGGCGCCAGCACCCGCTCCGGCGATGCGATTGACCGGGCAGCCCATATTGATATCAATGGTATCGACGCCCAGTTCCACCAGCAGTCGAGCGGCATCGGCCATGATTTCCGGTTCGCTGCCGAAAATCTGAACGGCAAACGGACGATCTTCCGAATGCGTTTCCACCATTTCCATGGTGCGTTCGCTGCGACTGACGAGTGCTCGTGAATTCACCAGGTCGGTGGTCGCCAGGCCAACGCCACCGATCCGTCGCACGATTCTGCGAAACGGCAACGTTGTGAATCCCGCCAGAGGCGATAAGAGATAGCGGCTGGCCAGCGGCAGTTGTCCGTACTTCAGCGCATCACGAAACGACACACGTTCCACGTCTGTGCGAGCAGAGGAACTGGCGGGAGTATTACGAAAGACGTCCGGAATGGCGCTGCGAATGAGGGTGGTCCTTTTTGTAGCTTGGACATTCATGTCCGAGACGTTCACCGAGCAACGTTCCACTGGCAAACATCGTCCCTTGAGGAATCTTAACCTCAGTCGCCATGCTTGGCCACACGACGGACATGAATGTCCATCCTACATGAAGTCGCACGACTCGCGGGTCAGACGATGGTGGCAAATCTGCAATTTCTGCTGCTGTAAGAGGTTCACCGGCAGAGATAAATTGTCGATTTGAGGAAAACCAGGCGGCGTTGGTGGCGAGTGGGGAAAGTCGGGAGAAAGTGATTGCCCGTATTTGGCTTTTCGGATACGAATGCGCTTGGCCGACTTTGGAAAAGACTTTTGGAAAAGGGGTCAGGAACCAATAGCCAAATGGCCCGAAGGGTGCTTCGCACTATTGGTTCCTGACCCCTTTTCCAAGTCAAAGTCACAGGACGCGTGTTTTCGCGTTGAATTATGGCAGCTCCGGAAAACCGGAGCGTCGTGCTCCGATGATCATGCAGGCGCAAACTGTTCCGCGGGGAAAAATCCTGCGGCGCAATCTGAAGGCGATGAACGCCGACGGTTTTTCCTTCAGCGTCATGGTCGGCATCGCAGAAACCTATCTGCCAGCCTTCGTCCTCGCGCGCGGTCTCGGAGAAGTCAACGCCGCGTTGATTGCAACCGTTCCGGTCCTGCTGGGCAGTGTTCTGCAACTGCTGGCTCCGATGGCGTTGCAGCGTCTGAAGTCCTATCGTCGCTTCGTCGTGATGACTGCTTCCATCCAGGCATCCAGCATGCTGGTGCTGATGGGCATGGCACTCATGCAGCACGTTCCGGCATGGGCCGTCTTTATTCCGGCCACGCTGTATTGGGCGGCCGGGCTTTCCACGGGACCGGCGTGGAACACATGGGTGGAGTATCTCGTTCCGCAGAAAATTCGCAGCGGCTTCTTCGCCGGTCGAAGTCGCATGTGCCATATTGGTGTCCTGCTGGGATTGATCTCGGGAGGCCTGTTTTTGCGATGGTCCGTCGCGCACGACATGACGGTCGCCGTATTTGCCGTGCTGTTTGGTATCGGTGCGATCGGCCGATATGTGTCCGCAGGCATGCTGGCTCGACAAACTGAACAGCCGAACTGGCACGGATCGGGCAATGATCGCGACG
>JANOUN010001154.1:0-3898 GCA_031416875.1 Planctomycetota bacterium
TGAGCCTCCGTCGTAGAACATTTCAATCCGACGAACCACATCGTCCACAGTGATCATGTTCATGCACTTGGGAATTGACAAACCCGGAGTCACCTCCACCGGAGCCGCGCACAGGTCCTCGAAGTCCTTTCGGTCACCGTCGCCGACTTTCTGACAGCGCGACTTCCAACAGCCACCATCATTGCAACAGGGAAGTGTGCCGTTGGTGCTGATGAACTGGTGATTAGGATAGGCTTCCCAGTGTGCTGGCTCACGTCCGCCTGCAACCACCACACATGCCCTGTGTCTGGGTCTGCCTGGCAAAGATTCGACCGCAGCAGACAAATGCATCGCGAACGTGACGGGACAAACGACCCCATCAGCAAAATGCATCAATCTGACCATGTCCCGCAAGGTGGAGCGCCCAACCAAATCAATGACTCCATTCAGCCGTGGATGCCAATGTCCAGCCTCGCCGCATTGCACAAACTGGATTCGTCCCTTGAATTGATCGACGACCGCCTGATAGCTACGCGGATTCCACCACTTTGCCGTAAAATCGTACTTTCCTCCAACCACGATGATCCAGAATCTCGTAGATTCAGAAATGCCGAGATGCTCCGGAGGACGGAGCTTTTCAGACTCCGACAGGTGAATGTCACCTTGGAACCGCGTGACAGGAATCCTGACCCCAAGCTGCTCTTCAAGGAACGCGGGGAATCCATGAATAAAGTGGAGCGGACGTGTGTTGCTTTCGTGAACGAGCGGGTAGTGCATATCCAATACTTCAACACCCGTGTCCGTTTCGGACAACGGAGTGAGGTGCGGATTGTGATCCCACAGCGAGTCCGCGGATGTCCGGACATTCGTTTCGAACTGGTGTGGATGAGCAGCGTGCAGGTCGCGCACAGCCGCTGTCAGCATCAGCACATCACCGGGACTTTGAAACGATCTCAGTACAAGTCGCCGCATACAGTTGCCCCGATGCTGACTTCGAACGAAACCAAACCATGAATTATGGCACTTCACCTCGATCCGCGTTTAGACAATTGGGATCGGTGACCGCATACGCAGGCATCTTCTTTAAACAGTCCTGCTCGACCAGCATGATACCGTCGGGATTCCGATCGTCTAGTTCATTATCAAGGAATGCTTCCGATGGTCAGTCTCACGTAAAAGCCAGTTTTCATGCCGAGGGAAGTCGCTGAGCGGCATCCACTTTAACAACGTCCGGTGACTTCAACTTGTCCGGCATGACCGTTCATTTGTAGAAGGACTTTCAATTCTGTGTGTGCGTACGTGAGCCATTGTCTTCGCGGCACTGAATTCGTTGCAAACCTCAATAGAATATCACACAATCCGGGATGTGCAGTTGCCAAAGGCCAAACATCGCATCGACGTCAGTGCTGAATTCACGTCCACTTTCAAGTGTCTGCTGTCAGCTTCAAAGCTGAGAAGGAAAAGACCAGCAGGCCAAGGCATGTGCTCCAGCAAACACGAACACTGCCGCGTAAACCGAGAGAAATCATGCATTCGATAGACGACTATTTATTGTCTCAGACACGCCGCCAGTTTTTTGGCCATGGTGCGCTGCGAATGGGGGGCGTCTCACTGGCGTTGATGGCCGCTCAACGCGCGACCGCTCAGGAATCGGGAAACGTTGAACGAGTTCACCCGCCACTGCCGGGGTTCCCGCATTTCGCCCCCAAAGCAAAATCCATTATTTATCTGCACATGAATGGTGGACCCTCGCAGTTGGACACATGGGACTATAAACCGCATCTCGCCGATCATTTTGACAAGGACCTGCCGGATTCCATTCGCCTGGGCCAGCGCATTACAACCATGACCAGTGGCCAGGCGCGGTTGCCGGTGGCTCCGTCGCTGTTTAAGTTCGCACGCTACGGTCAGTCGGGAACATGGGCCAGCGAACTGCTGAAGCATACGGCTCAGCACATCGACGACATCGCGCTGGTTCGCAGTGTCCATACAAACGCCATCAATCACGATCCGGCGTGTACGTTCGTCACGACCGGCAGCGAAGTGCCTGGCAAACCAAGTCTCGGTTCATGGCTGGCTTATGGACTCGGCAGCGAAAGCAACAATCTGCCCGCTTTCGTTGTGCTGACGCCGCGCTGGACGTCGAAGCAGGCGGCTCAGGCCTTGTTTTCACGGATGTGGAGCAGCGGGTTTCTGCCGTCGAAGTATACCGGCGTTGCGCTGCGGAGCGTGGGCGATCCAGTCTTGTATATCGACAACCCGGACGGCGTCTCCGCCGGTCATCGACGGGCGATGCTGGACAGTCTGGCAGAACTGAATCATCGCACGTTTGAACGATTCGGAGATCCGGAAACCCAGACCAGGATTGCACAATACGAAATGGCATTTCGCATGCAGAGCAGCGTGCCAGAATTGATCGATCTGTCCGGTGAAACGCAGGCCACGCTCGACATGTACGGGCCGGAAGTATCCAAACCCGGCACATTCGCGGCCAGTGCTTTACTCGCGCGCCGCATGGTCGAGCGCGGTGTGCGCGCGGTGCAGATTCTGCATCGCGGCTGGGATCAGCATGGATCGTTGCCGAGCGAAATCCGGCATCAGTGCTACGACACCGACCAGCCCTGTGCCGCGCTGCTGCAGGACCTGAAACAGCGTGGCCTGTTGCAGGACACACTGGTCGTCTGGGGCGGAGAATTTGGCCGCACGGTGTATTCGCAGGGAACTTTAACAGCCACAAATTATGGCCGCGACCATCATCCTCGCTGTTTCAGCATGTGGATGGCCGGGGGCGGCATCAAAGGTGGCACGGTGTACGGTGAGACGGACGACTTCAGTTACAACGTCATTGACAAGCCGTGTCATGTGAATGATCTGAACGCAACTCTCCTGCACTGCCTTGGCATAGACCATGAGCGATTTTCGTACCGCTTTCAGGGCCTGGATCAACGCTTGACCGGCGTGGAGCCACAGCATGTCCTGCAGGAGATACTGGCGTGAAAATCAAACCTGCCACGATCGATGCGTATCTGGCAGCGTTGAGCGACGAAAAACGTGCAGCCCTGGAAAAGCTGCGAGAGACAATTCTCGCTGCAGCACCAGAAGCAGAAGAGTGCATCAGTTACGGAATTCCGGCCTTCCGTCTGCATGGAATGCTGGTCGGTTTCGGCGCAACCGCTAAACACTGCTCCTTCTATCTGATGAGTTCATCCATCGTCGAAGCGCACGCTGAGGAACTACGGAGTTACGACAGCAGCAAGGGTACGATCCGATTCCCGGCAGACCAACCGCTACCGGTCGCTCTGGTACGCAAGCTTGTGAAGGCGAGGATTGCGGAAAACCTGTCGCGGAAAGAACAGGCATAGTTTCGACTGTACCATGCCTAGGGTTTTTGAAGCTCTTCGAATTCGGCATATTCGGCGGCGGTATCGATATTGATCCCATTGTGCATTAACGCGCCAAAGGTGATGCGAAGGGATTCACCACTTTTCACAGTCACCAGACTCTGCTCGCCCTGCTTCATCGCGGCTCGTCCGAACGGGTTGGCCACAAAGACGCCGTAGTCGCGATTGTGCCACCAGCTTTCGCGGAAGTTGGTTGGTGCCGCCATGAGCGTAATACCTCCCTGGAGATCGCCGACCGTGCCCGCATAGTCACACCATTTCGCGGGCTGTCCCCATGTTTTGGCGGCCGTCTGCAGGCCGTTTGAGTTCACGATGCGACCGCCGTTCTTTTCCGTCATCGGCGTGGCAACTCGAGCACCGAAGCCCATTTCCTCCTGATCGCCGAACGCGATATCGCGTTTGTCGGTATGAAAAGTTGCATCCCAGATCAGCAGCCGATCGTCTTTCTCTTTAACCGCGAAGTCACCGTCCGACTTCGCATCGCTTCCGGGAGAAACGTCGGTCGCAGCGGCCTGCAG
>JANOUN010001155.1:0-2603 GCA_031416875.1 Planctomycetota bacterium
CAAGTCAGCCGGGAAACTGCGTTAACGTTGGCCGAAAATACTGGGATGCCAGTCCCCGCTGTTCGAGAAACCCGCCTCCTGAAGCAAATCGATCGCCACAACCAGGCGTTGCTTCGCGAGAGCCATTTCGTTCGCAAGGAGTTCATGTCGAAGCTCGATATGAGTTCTGTTGAAGCCTACAAGAAGTCGTCTGAAGCCTATCGGGAGATCTTCCGCAAGGAAGTCATCGGCGAGTTTGATCAGCCTCTGCTTCCGTTCAATGCTCGATCTCGCAAGTCTTGGGACACGGAAAAGTGGACAGGCCACGAAGTCGTGCTGGATGTCTTTCCGGATGTATTCGCATACGGTGTGCTGCTGCTGCCGAAGGATTTAAAGCCCGGTGAGAAGCGGCCAGTGGTCGTCTGTCAGCACGGGCTGGAAGGTCGTCCGACGGACGTGTTCCTGGGCGACAATCCTGCCTATCACGATTTCGCGGCAAAACTGTGCGAACAGGGATTTATCACGTTTTCGCCGCAGAACCCATATATCTTTACCGATCGCTTTCGAACGCTGCAGAGGAAAGCGCAGCCGCTGGGCAAGTCGCTGTTTTCCATCATCGTGCCACAGCATCAGCAGATCGTAAACTGGCTGAAGACTCAGCCCAACGTCGATGCCGATCGGATCGCGTTTTACGGTCTGAGCTACGGCGGCAAATCCGCCATGCGCATACCGGCGCTGGTGACGGACTACTGCCTGTCAATCTGCTCGGCGGACTTCAACGAGTGGGTACTGAAAAACGCGAGCACTCGCCACAACTTCAGTTACATCTGGACGGGCGAATACGAAATCTTCGAATGGGATCTCGGCAGCACATTCAATTATGCTGAAATGGCAGCTCTGATTTGCCCGCGTCCGTTCATGGTAGAACGCGGCCACTTTGACGGCGTCGGAGAAGACGACTGGGTCGGTTACGAGTACGCAAAGATCCGGCACCTGTATGCCGCTCAACTGAAGATCGGGGACCAGACCGAGATCGAATGGTTCGTGGGACCACACACGATCAACGGACAGGGAACTTATGCATTCCTGCACAAACACCTGAACTGGCCCGTTCCTGCGATTCACTGAACTAAAATCAAATTCCAAAAATCGCTTGCTGGTCGATTCCGCCGTCTGCCGTCACAGCCGAAATGCGTGCCATCGATCCTCGCAATGCGCTGCTTTCGCGTGGAGCGTATCTCAAACGCACGACGCCCTATCCTTCCATGACCACATTCGATGGCGGCAGTGGCGAAGTCTGTCAGATTCGCCGCATTCGCACAAACACGCCGCTGCAGGCCCTGGTCACGCTGAATGACCCTGTTTTTCTGGAAGCAGCCGGTGCATTGGCGAGACGCATGGCGGTGATCGAAGGCCATCCTGCTGACAGAGCTGCGCACGGCCTCCGACTGGCGCTGGTTCGTCCCGTGCGGGAAGGCGAATCTCTGCCGCTCATCGCGCTGCAGCTGGACGTTCCTACAGGTCAAAGCCATCGCTCACTCAGCGAACTTATTCCACTCCGGTCGATGTGACCGATGCAGATCGAGATTGTGCGAGAACTTGCTCCGGTCGGTCGGACCGAAGTGGGATAAATTGAAAATCTTGCGGCGCTGTACAGGGTATTTTCTACACTCACTTACCGGACCAGGATTACAATCTTCCGAATGTCCTCCGACGTAACTCACATCCTGTCACAGATCGAATCCGGAGATCCGTCGGCGGCAGAGCAGTTGCTGCCGCTCGTGTATAACGAGCTTCGGAAGCTGGCGGGGTCCCGGATGGCTCAGGAATCACCTGAGCAGACGCTGCAGGCGACCGGGCTGGTGCATGAGGCATATTTGCGGCTCGTGGAGGCTCCTGGCGGTCAGCATTGGAATAGCCGAGGGCACTTCTTTGCGGCGGCCGCCGAAGCGATGCGGCGGATCCTGGTGGATCAGGCGCGGCGCAAGTGCGGCCCGAGAATGGGAGGCGGTTGGCAACGTCAGCAAATGCCGCTCGATACGATCGAACGGACAGTGGTGCCCGAGCAGGTTCTGGACGTGGATGAGGCCCTGCAGAAATTAGCGGCGGAAAATCCGTCCGTGGCCAGTTTGGTGGAACTGAGATTTTTCGGCGGACTGTCACTCGAAGAAGCCGCCGTCGCACTTGGGATTTCGACTCGAACAGCTCACCGGCATTGGGTTTACGCGAAGGCGTGGCTGATCGAAGAGCTGCGTGATTCCGATCCTCGTTAGACGGTCGTCCGAGGCAATCCGCAGAATTCTGATTATTTTTCCGCAAACGGTGTCCGGTTTTTCCGCGATTTCTCGCACTGTTGATTGCAGGGCCCGGCGGTTCTGCTGGGAGTCGGTGATCGCATGAACGAACTCGAAGTCTTCACTGCCGCGCTGGAATTGACAGAATCAGCGGCCCGTGCCTGCTTTCTGGATGAGGCTTGCGGCGGGCGTCTTGAACTGCGGACGAGGATTGAGGCGCTGCTCCAAAACGTTAACGAAGGAAGTCGCTGCCTGGAATCACCTGCAGAGAACATGCTACAGGTCGCGTTCGACGGACTGATCACGGAACACCCCGGCACGCAGATCGGC
>JANOUN010001156.1:0-2173 GCA_031416875.1 Planctomycetota bacterium
TCTAACCCCCTGCTGCCGCAAGCGTCAGGTTTTCTGCTGCCGGATGTGTATCGAGAAGGATTTCGCGGATGCCCTGGCGATCTTCGGAAGTGAGGTGAGCAAACTTCGACGTCGTGTCATTGCCTGACAGGATTTCCTCCAGTCGCCTCCACACTCGGGTCTTCACGCCAGGCGGAAGGGCGGCGAAGGAATCGGAATAAATAAGGAAACTGCACGGATAGCGAAACATGCGCGTCCGGAGATCGAACTGTCGCAGACTGCGGCCTCTGGAATCCAGCGGTCCCCGCGCTGCGAATTCAGCCGCAAAACCGGAGGTGCCTGCAACAGTATCAGTCAGCCGTGCTTCGTCGCAGAACAGCAGCCCCTTGACGACGCTTTCCGCCGCGGATGCAAACCGCCGCTCGGTGGACTCCGATTCGAAACCGTCAGGCCGTTCCAATGCCTTGTTCATGATGTCTGAATCCCGCACGGTGATGCGACCGGCGTGATTGGCGGCAGTCAGAATATTGTGCATCGTGACCTGATGTTCCAGCACCATTAAAGCCACAATATCACTATGCGGCGTCAGATACGGACGAACTTCAAAGTGCGACGACAAATCTGTGACATTTGCACCGGAATCGACATTCAGCTTTTCTGAGACCTCGTCGTTGCTGAGGATACAGTTGCCCATATGTCGTTGCTGGCCGTGAGTCCCCGTCACATACCAGCCACCCCAGCGTTCTTTGAATGGGCTGGCATCGTCTGTCAGATGCGTCCCAAGGCGGTAAACCGGTTGTCCGCCCGAATCCGGAAACACCGAACGCACGATATGCCCCGGAGTTCTGCGTGTGTGACTTGAGCCGTGACATTGCAGGCACTTTGCTGTTTCGCGAGTGATGACCGGGGCTTCCGGCAATCGCTGGTCCAGCGTGTAAAATGTTCCGCCCAGCTGTGGATCAGCAGCAGAAATCTCCACCACATCACCACGTTGCACCCAGCCCAGGTAGACGTCATCGTTGAAATAGACGGCACGCGGGGTTCTCGGCGTAATTCGACTGATCTGCAGGCTGGTTTTTGAAAACACCAGAACCTGACTGGATTCCGGAACTTTCAGTTCTGCCATGAGCGACCTGAGATAGCCATGCTGCGGTTCCCATGTCACTGTGGCCTGGCCTGACTTGATCCTTTCGATCAGGCGAGCGACCGGATCGGTCGCGGTGGCTGAACTGTACAAGATCGGCTCCTGCTCAAAGTCCAGCTGCGCAGAAACGCTTCGGGAAGTGAGCAGGATGACGATGAGTGACAGATTTCGAAGATATGACATCGTTGGAACGATCCATCAGTCCAGAATAGGAACTTTATAGCTTAACGCCCCGATGGCTTTCCCTTTCGCGACGTCGCGATAGTTTTCATGGCACATGATGCATTTTTCCATGACCACTGGAATCGCAGTCGCTGCGAGCAGGTACTTTTTGTCACCCTCGACAACGACTTTATCGACTGCGGCTTTGCCTTCGAGCAACTGCTTGATGGCCTCCTTTTCAAATCCAGCTTTCGGAAGATTCAAATCGCTGTAAGGTTTCCCGGTTGCATCAACCAGACGCACATTGTGCCAGCCCTTCTTGCCGACAGTTTCAAACAGCGCCTTGAACGCACTGCCCGCAGCGAGGTCAGTGTCGTCATGCACGTAGTTTTCAGTGATCAACACGATCGCAGTCTTGTAGATGTCGTCCAGCATCCGCACCTCGCGACGCGCTCGTTCCACCGCAGGATCTTTGGCATCATCGACGGCAATTCCTTCGTTTGCGGTTCCGGTTTTCGGGACGGCGAAGCTGCCAATAACGGTGGCAGCAGTCAGCATCAGGCTGGTAAGGGCAATTTTCTTGTAGGTTTTAGACACTTTGAAACTCCCTGAGCATAGCTCGTCAAAACAAGATGAAGTCATCCTGTTTAAGAATACATTGACCAAAAGAGGATGTCAACATACTCTTTTGGCGGGATTCCGGGGCTGGGAAGATTTCTGCTGCTTTATGTTCCGCGAGAGTCTCGTGAATGGTTTCAATGAATCGCGAGACGCCCACACAGCAGTTGCCAGTGCGCGGCTGGCCAGTTTGTGAATTTGTCGGGTGTGACAAGCGGCAGCGCAGGCACACCATGTCTGTGATTCGGTGTGCCGGCGCGTTGCTTGTCA
>JANOUN010001157.1:0-3640 GCA_031416875.1 Planctomycetota bacterium
CAGGTCCATATCCAACTCCAGATGGACGTGCAGTTTTACACCCGCATGACTCGAACATGGAATTTCGATGAGAGGTTTGTATGCTGCTCCAGCCTTTGAGCGATTTCTTGTCGCTATGCCGGATCCGTCATCCAAGGAATAGCCGAGCAGGGAGCACTGTGTATCAATCTCAGCCATTGTGTTCTCGTCCCTTCCGGAAGTCCTGCCGGAACTCCGGCGTTTGCTGAAAGTTTAAGGTGCGACCGGACGAATTAGCAAGCTCAAGCAGGACTGTTATGTTCATCAGGTGAATCGAACAATGGTGCCAGGAATATCAAACTTCAATCCATATCAGGCACCGACGACACCGGCATCGGACGCGGCGCTCGCCCCCGACACGGAGTTTCTGTTCAATGACAAAGTCGTCGCCGGTGCAGGGACAATTGTGTTGCCGCGAATCTGTGTGGTCACGGGATCGACAGATTCTCTGCTGGCTCGCGAAAGTCGCTTGTGGTGGTGTCCTCGCTGGATCATGTTCACGCGAAACGCGATGATTTTCGCGGCATTGTTCGTCGGAATCCCGATGCTCATGAATCTTCCGCCCGGAGCGATGGGACTGTGGGCTTCAACGAATATTGGAGCATGGTTACAACTGATTGGTGGTATCGGAACGATCCTGGGAGCCGTCGCGTTAGTCGCTGCGACTTACGTTCTGCGATCATCGATCCAGGTCCGTTGGTTCATTTCCCGGCGAGTTGCCAATCGGTCCTTTTACGTCTCAATATCTAATCTGGTGCTTTCGATTGGCGTCACAATTGGGGTGATGGCATTGGGGGAAGGTGGCTTGATGCTTTGGGTGCGCAATGCAGGGTCCGGAATGCTCGTCGTACCTGCCATCTGGGTCATCGGGTCGGTTGTTCAACTGATTCGAGGCAAACGAGTCCTGTACGTGGCCGATCAGGAGGACGGATTGTTTTTGATCGGTGGTCTTTCGGACAAGTTTCTGACAGAAACAAAACGCATGGCCGACGAGTACACAGCAAGAACCGGGTCATCAGCCGCGAGCTGTTGAGGCTGGCACATTCGTTTAACCGCGTGGGCAACGCCCCGCGCGTGGGAATCCATGCACCAGGACGCTGCTCGCGCGACCCGCCAGGCACGCGGCTAAAGCCAATGCCAACCGCGTGCGGTTTAAGTTCAAGTAGGGTGTGTGCAGCGCCAGCGGAACACACCATTTTCTCACGCTTTCCAAAAATGGTGCGTTGCGCTCCGCTTCACGCACCCTACGATTAAATCAACAGACTGCTTTGCGCGGTCCCGCTCATTTCGCGGGTAGTTTTGCGACTTCGATACTCAGATCCTTCAACTGACGAGCATCCACCGGGGCCGGAGCACCGGTGAGTATGTCGGCGGCTTTTTGAGTCTTCGGAAAGGCGATGACATCACGGATGTTGTCGTCGCCTGCCAGCAGCATCACCCAGCGATCGAGTCCCAGTGCGATTCCGGCATGTGGCGGCGCGCCATAACGGAGGGCTTCCAGCAGAAAGCCGAATCGCATTTCCGCTTCCTCGGGATTGATTTTCAAAAGATCAAACACCAACTGCTGCATTTCGGAGTCGTGAATACGTACGCTGCCACTGGCAGCTTCGTATCCGTTCACCACAAGGTCATAACTGTCGGCGCGCACCTTGCCGGGATCAGTCTTCATGAACTCTGCATCTTCCGGATTCGGCTGACAGAACGGATGGTGTTCTGCGTCGAAACGGTTTTCTTCGGCGTTCCATGTCACGAGCGGAAAGTCCAGGATCCACTGACACTGGAACTGTGAAGGGTCGTAAAGGCTGAGTTCTTTGCCAAGGCGATTTCGTAATGCCGCGAGCGCTGAGTTGGTCACCTTCGGCGTGTCCGCGACGAACAGCAGCAGGTCGCCGTCCTTGCCATCCATGCGAGTCAGGATTTTTCGCTGCTGTTCTTCGGTAAAGAACTTAACGATCGTCGATTCGAGTTTGTCGCCGACGACCTTCATGTACGCAAGGCCTTTCGCACCGAAGTCCCCGACAAAATTCTTCAGATCCACATCCAGTAAACGTCGGCTGTATTTTTCAGCCGCGCCCTTCGCATTGATTCCACGAACTCGGCCACCGGAACTCATCACACCCTTGAAAACACCGAAATCGCACACGGCGGCCACAGAGCCAATGTCCACGATTTCGAGGCCAAATCGCAGGTCTGGCTTGTCGCTGCCGTATCGTTCCATGACATCGCGATACGTGTAGCGCGGCAGCGGAAGCTGGATATCGACGCCCCGCACTTTTTTCATCACATGCGCAATGAGTCCGTCGATCGTATTCAGGATATCGTCGCGTTCGACAAACGCCATCTCGACGTCGATCTGAGTGAACTCAGGCTGCCGATCGGCTCTCAGGTCTTCATCTCGAAAGCAGCGTGCGATTTGGTAATAGCGATCGAATCCGGCAACCATCAGAATCTGCTTGTAGATCTGCGGCGACTGGGGCAGCGCATAAAAGCTGCCAGGATGCACTCGACTCGGTACAAGATAATCGCGTGCCCCTTCCGGTGTGCTGCGGCCCAGCATGGGCGTTTCGATTTCCAGAAAATCGCGGATGTTGAAGTATTCACGCACCGCCTGCACCAGCTCATGACGCAGGATGATGCTCTTCTGCAATTCCGGACGACGCAGATCGACAAAGCGATACTTCAATCTCAGTTCTTCATTGGGAAGTTCACCGCCTTCGATTTCAAATGGCGGCGTCTTGCTCTTTGACAGCACGGTGAGTTGCTGTGCGCGAATTTCGATTTCGCCGGTGGTAAGTTTGGAATTCACCAAACCGTCGCCGCGGTAACACACCTCGCCGACCACTTTGATGACATCTTCCCGACGCAGCTTGCGGGCGACACCGTCGATTTTGGTGTCATCATCGGTGTAAAACACGATCTGTGTCTTGCCGTAGCGGTCGCGCATATCGACAAAGACCAGTTCTTTGCCTTGTTCACGATAGCTGTTGACCCAACCGCACAATGTGACGGTCTGGCCAGCGTGTTCACGCCGAAGTTCTCCGCAGGTATGAGTTCTATGCACAGCGATGGGGTCCGAAAAAACAGGGCCGAAAGGTGACAACAAAAGCGTCGGGAGTATAGAAGCCCGGCATTCTGTCTGAAAGAAAGGAACCTGCAAACCCGGTCCAATTCTGAATTCGCTGTGGTTTCCCTGCGTTGAGACTGTCGCCGAAGTCGCAAATCCAGTGGGGAACGGAGTTCTGAGTTGATTGCCCATTGCATCTCAAGCGGAGCTTTGATGAAATGCCGTCCGCCAGTCACTGGAGGTCCTTAATCTGCCGGAAAGGACGTCGCGGCCAGCCGCGACCAGCGACCAGCAGCGGATGAAGAATCAGCAACCAGTCGCCGTGGAGCGGTCGTCCGCTCCAAATGCGATTCGCCTCACGGCGAAAGTCCTCCCCGGCAGGGAGGACCTACTTTAGTATCCAACAGAGAGTCGTGTGCATTATGGATCCGGAATTTCGAGCTGAGTGTAAGGAATTGCTGAAGCGTATCGTTCATCTTCGAGACTGTCTTTGACTTGCCAGCCAAGACAGCTCGCATCGCAGAAATTAACGACAAAATGGCTGGCACCGATTTCTGG
>JANOUN010001158.1:0-7922 GCA_031416875.1 Planctomycetota bacterium
GAATGAAAACTCATTGCTTCCCGGCAAACTTGACAAGCTGGAAGCTTATCCCACTTTGAGTTATCGGACCGTTGAAGCAAGCTGCCGATACTATAGTTTCATGCCCCAAAAAAGACGAGTGCCTCAATTCAAACGACGACCGCGACATTGAGAAAGTCTCAGTCCTAATCGGGTTTCTGGCGGGAAAAGCAACGAAAGTCGAACTTTCGATTGCTGCATTTAGCCGAAACCGTACGATTTTCCTGTGGGGTACAGACTTTCGCGTGCGAGACAACCGCGGAGTATCTGTATTCCCGGTTTTTCCCGCCTCAAATCCCCCCAATCAAATTGTTCAGCGCCAGCCATTTGTTGGCGTACCGCACCTGCGGTCGAGAATTCACGGTCAACGTTCGCCATGACTCACAGATTACCAAAATCAGTCCTCGCCTGCTTCCAGTGCGCCATCATCGCTGTCGTGGTGGTCGTGTCTTCGGTATCTCAACGGTCCGCAGTGGCTGACGACGCACATGATTTTTTTGAACAGCATATTCGACCGATGCTGCTTGAGAAATGTATCGAATGCCATGGCCCGACCAAACAGGAAAACGGCGTTCGGCTTGACCGGCGGGATGACGTACTGAAGGGCAGCGCGGGTGATGCGCTGCTGATCAACCTGGCGACTCCAAACGAGAGTCGCTTGTTGAAGGTGCTGCATTATGCGGAAGACGACACACAGATGCCGCCGTCCGGAAAATTAGACGATGAGCAACTGGCATACGTGCAGGAATGGATCACCAACGGAGCTGTCTGGCCGGAATCCGCAGACCTTGAAGGCGAAGCCAAACGCCGCGCGGAAAGGTGGCGAGACCACTGGGCCTTCATTCCGTCCGCGATGCCCGATCTGTCCGCTGTGCCTGAAAACGAAAACCCGATCGATCATTTTGTCAAAGCTCGGCTGGCCGCAAAGAATCTGACGCTGTCTCCCGCCGCGGTCCCCGGAGTTCTCGTCCGGCGCCTGTCGTATGCGTTACTGGGATTGCCGCCGGAATTGAGTGATCTCGCGGAAGCCGATGCTGCATTCGCCAGCGGAACTCTGATGACCTGGAAAACAGCGTACATCGATCGCCTGCTCGCTTCTCCGCATTTTGGTGCACGCTGGGGGCGATACTGGCTGGACATTTCTCGGTATGCCGACACAAAGGGATATGTGTTCACTGAAGATCGCGAATATCCGGACGCATGGCGATTTCGCGAATGGGTGATTAAGGCTCTGAACGATGACATGCCGTACGATGAATTTCTCAAGCGACAACTGTCTGCGGATCGCATGCCTGGTTCCGACGATCCGGCTCAATTGGCCGCGATGGGATACCTCACCCTGGGCCGCAGATTTCTGAACAATCCGCATGACATCATTGATGACCGCATCGACGTTGTGACGCGTGGCATGCTGGGACTCACCGCAACCTGCGCTCGTTGCCACGATCATAAATTCGATCCAATCCCGACCGCCGACTATTACTCGTTGTATGGTGTCTTCGCGTCATCCGATGAGCCGAAGAACGAGCCATCCACGCTGCGACTGGTGGACCGTGCGAATCCGGTGGAGCCCGTGATCTTTCAGCGCGGCAGTCCGGGAAATCGCGGGGATGCTGTTCCTCGTCGATTCCTGACGGCCCTTTCTGCACCCGGTGCCGCGTCGTTTTCAGACGGCAGTGGCCGTCTTGAACTCGCAAATTCGATCGCCAGTCGCAATAACCCTCTCACCGGGCGCGTGGCCGTGAATCGCGTGTGGATGCATCTATTTGATCGCGGGCTGGTGGATTCGCCAAGTGACTTCGGTGTCAGAACGGATCCGCCCACGAATCCGGAACTGCTCGACTATCTCACCATGGCGTTTATGGACCATCAATGGTCGATCAAATCGCTGATTCGGCAGATTGTGACGTCGGAGACCTGGCAGCAAAGTTCAGACCATCGCGTCGATGCCGAAGCGGTTGATCCCGAGAATCGCCTGTTTGCCCGCATGAACCGCACGCGGCTGGATTTCGAAGGGCAACGTGATGCCGTGTTGGCAGTGGCTGGCAGGCTTGATCCGGCCATTGGCGGCAAGTCAGTGGATATCACAACGGACACAGGCACCGGGCGACGCACCATCTACGCCCGCATCGACCGTCAGAATTTCCCGGGGCTGTTTCGTACGTTCGACGTCGCGAGTCCTGATGCCCACGCGGCAAAGCGATTTCAAACGACCGTCCCGCAGCAGGCATTGTTCCAGTTGAACAGTCCGTTCATGATGGATCGCGCGGCTGAGATTTCTCAGATGACCGCAACGGCGGAGAGTTCCGGTGATCCGACGGGCCGCATTCGATTGCTGTTTCAGACGATCCTTCGGCGACAACCAACGCCGGCTGAGGTTGCTCAATCTGCGGCGTACATCACACAACTTCAGGCGGAACAGCAGAGCACAAACGGCCCGACCGGCTGGAGCTACGGTTACGGAACAATGGACGAAGCCAATCAGACAGTGACCGTGTTTTCACAATTTCCGTCCATGAAGGATGGATCATTTCAGGGCGGGGAAAAGATGCCCGATGAGAAACTCGGCTGGACGTCGTTGAACCGTCGCGGTGGACATCCCGGCGGCACACGATCCTTGTGTGCGATCCGCCGCTGGACGGCCGATTCCGATTGTCGCATTTTCGTGAACTGCGTTGTCGTGCATTCCAAAGAGGAAGGTGATGGTGTCCGCTGCCGAATCGTTACTCCCGGACGTGGCGTGATGGCAGATGCAACCGCCCATAACTCGACTGAGTCGGCAGCCGTGGAAGCATTCGACGTCACTGTCGGCCAGCACATCGACTTTGTGATCGATTGCCGAACCAACGAAGCACACGACTCATTCCAGACGAAGATCATGATCACGCAGTTTGCCGGTAAGAAGATTCAGCGAATCTGGAATTCAGAAGACGACTTTCGTGACAGCCCAGGTGCTGGCAGGCTGAGTGAATGGTCGCAATTGGCTCAGGCCCTGCTGCTGACCAACGAATTTGTCTTTGTGGACTAACTTTATGAATCCCTCGATACCAGAACCCGACACTTCTCCGATTGCCATCGGTCGCCGCGGAATGCTGACGCGCTGTGGCATGGGCTTTGGTTCCATGGCGCTGGCCGGGATGCTGAACGCCGATGCTGCGCATCCCGCACTCGGAGCAGAATCGTCGAATCCGATGCTGCCGAAGCCGGCACAATTCCCTTCGAAAATCAAGCACGTCATTCATTTGTTTATGAACGGCGGGCCTTCACAGGTGGACACGTTCGACCCAAAACCAGAACTCCAGCGTCGCGGTGGACAGACAATTTCAGACGGGAATCTGAAGACCGAACGTCCGACGGGCGCGTTGTTCCCTTCTCCGTATCGCTTTCATCGCTACGGTCAGAGCGGCATCGAAGTCAGCGAACTGTTTCCGCACGTGGCGCAGCATGTGGACGACATGGCCATTATCCGTTCCATGCATGCCGACGTGCCGAACCACGAACCGTCACTACTGCTGATGAACTGCGGAGAAGCGAGGCTGGTGCGGCCGAGTATGGGATCGTGGCTGACCTACGGGCTCGGAACCGAAAATCAGAATCTGCCGGCGTTTGTGGCCATGTGTCCCGGCGGTTTTCCGATTCAGGAGTCGCAGAACTGGCAGAGCGGTTTCCTGCCCGGCGTTTATCAGGGCACTTACGTCGATACGAAGCACACGGACATTGAAAAACTCATTGAGAACATCCGCAACGATCGCATCACTCCGAAAGATCAGTCCCTGCAACTGGGTTTGCTGCAGTCGCTCAACAGACAGCATCTTGCCGAACGACCAGGTGACTCTCAACTGGAATCACGCATCCAGTCCTTTGAGCTGGCATTTCGTATGCAGACTCAGGCGACGGATGCGTTCGACATTTCCCGCGAACCCAAACATATCCGCGACATGTACGGTGACGGCGTGCAGGCACGGCAGATCCTGATCGCTCGTCGCCTGATAGAACGCGGTGTGCGGTTTGTGCAGGTGTGGCACGGCGAAGGTCAGCCGTGGGACAATCATGACGATATCGAAGTCAACCACCGTCGCCTGGCACAACAATGCGATCAGGCGATTGGTGCGCTGCTGACAGACTTAAAGCAGCGAGGGCTGCTCGAAGAAACGCTGGTGATCTGGGGCGGTGAATTCGGACGGACGCCGGTGGTGGAACTTCCCAAGGCAGGCAGCAATGCCGGAAAGATCAACGGTCGCGATCACAATCACTGGGGCTTCACGATGTGGCTGGCTGGCGGCGGAGTTCGAGGAGGTTATGTCCACGGCGCGACCGATGAATTCGGGTTCCGTGCCGTTGAAAACAAGGTCCATGTCCACGACCTGCATGCCACGATCATGAAACTGGTCGGCTATGACCATGAAAAGTTCACGTACCGCTACGCTGGCCGCGATTTCCGCCTCACCGACGTGCATGGCAAGGTTGTGGAAGAACTGATCGCATAGGGTTGAAACCCGTGGGCGAGCGGCATGCGTCAGCTTGCCGGTACGTTGCGAGTCGTGCGTTTCTTTCGCGGAGCGAAAGACGACAATCCTAAAACACGTTATCTCGTGACGTTCAACTTCTGGCAACCGTCGTGCGACGTCGATTTTGCACGTGCAGGCACAGGAATGCAAGTCGGCGGAGCGACATCGCGTCCATTGACTCAGTCACGTGACCCCGGCGTCACTTTCATGGCAATTTCTTTGCCCGCACGCAGCACTGTGATTTCTGTTTCCTGGCCGGATTTAAGAGCTTCGATCGCATATGTGTAGTCATAAATGTTTTCAATCGCTTTGCCGGAGAGTTTGATGATGACGTCGCCGCCCTTGACACCCGCGACTTCCGCAGGTCCGCCTTTGGCAACTCCGGACAGCATCACGCCTTTCACATCCGACTGTGCATAATCCGGAACGGTCCCCAGATAAGCTCGCAACGCGGCGCGGCGCTGGCCGTCTTTCGGGCGGTCCTGCGCCACATAGATCGGAGGTTGTTCGGTGGCGATCAGGTGTCGGCAAACCAGGCTCATCAGGTTGGCAACTTTGGCAATCCCTTCGTAGTTGAGTTTTTCAGGCGTGTCTCGCGGCGTATGGTATTCGCTGTGATTGCCCGTAAACGCCGACAAAATCGGAACGCCATGGAGGAAAAAGACACTGGCGTCGGTCGGGAGATAACTGTTGTCCTGAAGTGTCAGGGAAAGGCCGAGCGGCACGTTGGCCTGTTCGATAATCTTCTGCCACGCCGCCGAGGAACCAACCCCCTGCATCACCAGTTTTTCCTGCAGCCGGCCAACCATGTCCATATTCAGGCAGGCAGCAATGTAAAGACTTAGGCCGCCCGTATTGGGCCCGGTGAGGTCATCGGCTTTCTTGTCCGGACCGTCAGCACCTCCCTCGCTGCCTTCCGCCGTAGCCGCATGTTGCGAAAACATGGTTTCGAGACTCTTCACATAATGACTTGAACCCAGCAACCCCAGTTCTTCGCCGGACCATGCCGCAAAGACGACGTCGCGACTCCCCTGGAGTTTGCCTGCATCTTTCGCGAGCGTCATGGCTTCAGCGATCTGCATCATGGCCGATACACCCGAGGCGTTGTCGTCGGCGCCGAAGTGGATTTGAGACTGTTCATCGCCGCGTGCGAGTGAATTACCGTTCGGGCCGGTGCCAAGATGATCGATGTGCGCGCCGACAATCACGATCTGGCCAGCTGGAGATTCGTGCAGCTGCAAACGTCCGAGGACGTTGCGTCCCGTTTTCTTTTCCTGCTGGATGTGGATGCTGGCGGAGATCTTCAGTCCGTCCATTGGGAACCCCATCGCCGGTTCTCCAGAATCCATCTTCTGCTGCACGGTAGCCAGATCCTTGCCGCGTTCCATAAACCAGCTGGCAGCGATACGGTCCGTGACACTGATCACCGGCAGCCCCGAACCGGCAAGTGATCCGTCAAACTGCAGCGGGACAAGTTGTTCTTTCACGCCCGAGGTCGGGCCGCTGACAATGATCATGCCTCGCGCCCCCATGTCGCGAGCCTGCATTGCTTTGAACCGCAGGCTGGAAAAGCGAATAAAATGCTGTCGCTGTTCAGGAGTAAAATTCTCCGGCATGAATCGAAAGACGACGACCCACTTGTCTTTGACTTCCAGATGCACGAAGGAATCGTACTCTTCGATTCCTTCCGTCGCCGGAGCCCGAATGCCATACCCGGCGAAGATCACGTCCGATGCTTCGATGGTGACCGAACTGGAAAATGCCAACGGACGCCAGTCCGCCTCCAAAGTCAGTGGTTCAGCAGCCTGACTTTTACCGCCCGCAGTGCTCTCCACAGTGACAACGTTGTTGGAGCCTGCTGAAACGCCGGACGTAAACTCAAACTCCTGAAAGTACGTGCCGTTGTCGCCCGCAGGCAGGAGTCCCATCGTCTCGAAGTTCAACGCAACGTAGTTCGTGGCAAGTTGCTCGCCCTTCGTTCCTGTCAGACGACCCCCAAGTTGCGGACGGCACAGGAACTCGACATGACGCACCGCATCAGCCGGGGCAAAATCGCCGCGTGCTTCGGGCGCCAACGCCATCGCACGTTTGACCTCAGCCTGCGACGGCGCAGCAGGAGATGCAGGTTTCAGCTCCAGCAATTCCAGGGCTCGTGCGTGATTCCAGTCGGCCATGAAGATCTGTGATTGTTTGGTCACCGTGCGGTTCGTGGTCCATGCCAGGTGATCACCGTCAGGGCTGAACACCGGGAGCCCGTCAAACCCAGGCGTGTAACTCACGCGGACCGGTTCATGTTTGCCAGCCGCATCGACCATGTAGAGTTCGAAATTTGCAAACCCGTGGCGGTTGGTGGTGAAGATCAGATACTGCCCGCTGGGATGATAGTACGGAGCCCACGACATGGCATCCAGATGCGTCAACTGCTGTTGATCACTGCCGTCGATGTTCATCGTCATGATTTCTGCCGTCGCGCCGTTTTCCGCAAATCGCCGCCAGCCGATGCGGTTTCCGTCCGGGCTGAAGAACGGACCGCCGTCATAGCCTGGCGTGGTCGTCAGACGTTTGATGTCTGAACCGTCAGCTTTCATCACATAGATCTCATTCGCCCATGCCGGATCGGTCTCGAAGGCCGTCCGTTGTTCGGCAGTCAACTCCTGCTCGTAAGCAGATCGATTCGAAGCAAACGCAATCAGCGATCCGTCCGGCGACCAGGATCCTTCCGCGTCGTACCCGCGAACGTCTGTGAGTTGACGATACTGTTTTGTCGCCAGTTCGTATTCGTAGATTTCATAGAATTCATCATAGTCCCATGAGTAGCGCCGTTCTTTCCCGGAGGCCCGCAGTTCAATCTCAGCCTGCTGCTCCTGTTCGGCGGCCGGGTCATCCTGGGTGGAAGCAAACAGCACCTTTTCCCCATTCGGATGAATCCAGGCGCAGGTCGTTTTTCCGGTGCCGGGTGAAATACGCTGAGCGTCGCCGGTGTCCAGATCCATCAGATAGATCTGGAAGAACGGATTTCCAGGTTCACGCTCGCTCTGGAAAACCATTCGGCGTCCGTCGGCGCTGAAGTAACTCTCTCCTGCGCGGCGACCCTCAAACGTCAGTTGTCGGGTGCGGCTGATGAGTCTGCCTTCGAGAGCGATCGCTTCAGCCGGGGCCGTCTCCGTGATGTCGGCAGTGGCCGTTTGAGCCATCGCGGACTGAGTGGCGACCGACAGGGTTGCGACCGACAGGGTCGCGACAACGGCGGCCGACAGAATGATGTGCAGGGTTCGAGCAGGGCGAGGAAAATGGGACACGGCAAATCCTTCGGCTAAAACGAAACAGCCCGCGAGGCAAGAACCGCGCGAGCTGTCGATGATATTCCTGTAGCTTGGACATTCTTGTCCGAGGTCC
>JANOUN010001159.1:0-7085 GCA_031416875.1 Planctomycetota bacterium
TGCACTTCAATCCATTGACGTCGCGGCCGAGGCCGGCGCTGATGCCGTGAAGTTTCAAACATTCAAAGCGGAAAAGCTGGTGACACGGTCAGCACCGCGTGCAAGGTATCAGGAGAAGAACACCGGAAATCAGCAGTCGCAGTTTGACATGCTGAAAGCGCTGGAACTCTCAGATGATGATCACCGGGTGATTGTTGAGCGATGCAGGCAGCGCGGCATCATTTTCATGTCGACGCCGTTTGACGAAGAGAGCGCTACCCTTCTGCACGAACTCGGAATGCCCGTATTCAAAATTCCGTCTGGTGAGTTAACGAACATTCCGCTGCTGCGGCATATTGCCGCGTTTGGAAAGCCCATGATCGTGTCCACCGGAATGAGTTCCCTTGGAGACGTGGAAGTCGCAGTGGAGGCGATTGAAAAGTCCGGGAATTCTCAAATCATTCTTCTGCATTGTGTCAGTAACTATCCAGCTGCTCCGGAAGAGGTGAATCTTCGAGCGATGCTGACAATGAGGGCTGCCTTTGGATTGCCAGTGGGATATTCGGATCACACACTTGGAACAGAGATCGGTATTGCTTCCGCTGCATTTGGAGCGTGTGTCCTGGAAAAGCACTTCACGCTCGACAGGACGCTTCCGGGGCCCGATCACCGGGCGTCAGCAGAGCCGGCTGAACTGAAGCTGTTGATCAGGGGAATCCGAATGGTCGAATCTGCGATGGGAGACGGCAGAAAAACTCCTACGGAAAACGAACGAGATACAGCACGTGTCGCACGGAAGAGCCTGGTGGCTGCCATTGATATCGCTGCCGGCACCGAGCTTTCCGAAAACCTCATCGCCATTCGGCGGCCAGGCACGGGACTGGCTCCCATGATGAAGCCGCACCTCATCAATCGCAAGCTGAAAATCAATGTGGCAGCCGGAGATCTGCTGCGGCTGGAGGATGTTGCATGAGAACCATCAGTGCCGTCACTGTTGGTCGCTCGGATTGGGGAATCTATCGTCCTGTTCTGGAGGAGATACGACGCGATGCAGATCTTCAGCTCCACCTGATTGCCGCAAGTTCGCATCTTGTTCAGGGCCATGGAAGTACTCTTTCAGAAATCGAACGCGATGGGTTTCAGCCTGACGATCAGGTTGACATGCTGCTGGCATCCGACCGCCCCGTGTCCATTGCTACCTCAATGGGCCTTGGAACCATAGGATTCGCTCAGATTCTTCAGCGGGTCAGACCCGACATCCTGCTGGTTCTGGGCGACCGCTTTGAAATGCATGCCGCCGCGCTGGCAGCAACACCATTTCAAATTCCGATTGCGCATATCCACGGCGGAGAAGTGACGGAAGGAGCAATTGACGATGCCTATCGCCATGCAATCACGAAATACAGTCACCTGCACTTTGTGTCGAATGCCGAACATGCCCGTCGAGTCATGCAGCTGGGAGAGGAACCGTGGCGCGTGACGATTTCAGGTGCTCCGGCGCTGGATAATCTGGCCGATCTGAAGTTCATGGATCGTGCCGAACTGTCCGCACTGGTCGGGATGTCACTCGCAGAACCACCGCTGCTTGTCACGATGCACCCTGTGACTCTGCAGTATGAAGATGCAGGAACTCAGATCTCTCAACTGTTGACGGCATTAGATGGTTTCAAACAGCCCATCGTCATGACGCGTCCGAACGCGGATACCAATCATTCAGAGATTCTGAACCAGCTTGAAAGCTTTGCACAAAGTCACAGCAACGTCAGAGTTGTCGCAAATCTGGGGACCCGGGCGTATTTTAGTCTGATGAAGATAGCCGCTGCGATGGCTGGAAACTCATCAAGCGGCATCATTGAGGCCGCTTCGTTTCATTTGCCTGTCGTCAACATTGGCCTTCGTCAACAAGGCAGGCCACGGTCTGGAAATGTGGTGGATGTGGAGTGCCGGGCCGACCTGATTCGCAACGCAATCGAGCAGGCGACATCGACGGATTTTCGCAGGCAGATCCAGCCATACACAAACATTTATGGTGACGGACATGCAGCCGTCCGAATCGTGAATGTCCTGAAAAACCAACCAATCGATGCTCATTTGCTGTTCAAACACTTCTGTGACATTCCCGTTCCTGGTCGACTCAACGACCAGATCGCTGCCTGAGATCTGATCATGGACGGAATCGTTGTCATTGGAGCCGGCGGTCATGCTCGCGTTGTAATCGACGGGTTGTATTCCCTTGGACTTGCCGACCGGTGTGTCGTGATCGACTCAAATCCTGATCTTTGGGGCAGCTCAGTTCTGGGTGTCACCGTACGCGGTGGTGACGCTGAGATGAAAGACCTGCTTGCCTGCGGGTTTGGCAGATTCATTGTTGCCATGGGCGGCATTTACCAGTTCTCGCTGCGTCGTCAGCTTTTTGACGCAGCAATTCAGCAGGGATTTACCCCGTTTTCCCTGCGTCACCCCAGCAGCATCTGTTCGGCATTCGCCCACATCGGGCGGGGATGTCAGGTGATGGCTGGAACCATCGTGAATGCTCAGGCGACGATCGAAGAGAACTGCATTTTGAACACACGCTGTATCGTTGAGCATGACTGCAACATCGGTCGAGACTCGCATCTGGCACCTGGATCATGCCTGGCGGGAGGTGTTCAGATTGGGGCGCAAGTTCATATTGGAGCTGGAGCCACGATCTGCGAGAATTTGAAGGTCGGTATCCGGTCAATTGTTGGTGCGGGTGCCGTGGTGGTCAAGGATGTACCACCTGAGACTGTTGTCGTGGGTGTGCCCGCGAAGGCGATACGGAGGTCGATCCAATGAATGGTGAGCGGATGACACCAAATCTGGAGGCACTGCTCATACAGCACTCCTTTTCACTCCGAGAGGCCATGGCAGCCATCGATTGTGGAGGACTGGGCATTGTCCTGCTGGTCGATGACCAGCGCCGATTTGTTCGAACAGTAACCGACGGTGACCTGCGCCGTGCTATTCTTGCCGGTCACGGACTCGACTCAAGAATTCAGACATCCATCAATATCGTCAGCGCGACTCCATTTACTGCTCCGATCGGTATATCGCGAGAAGAGCAACTGGGGATTATGCTGAATGCACAAGTGCGACACCTGCCCCTGCTGAATCCTGACCGAACGGTCGCGGACCTCGCGTGCACAGACAACATTCCCGACGCTGCACTTGATCTTCAGGCCGTCATCATGGCTGGTGGATTTGGAACACGCCTTCGGCCGCTGACGGATCACACGCCAAAACCGATGCTTTCCGTTGGAGGAAAGCCGCTGATGGAGCGGACGATCGAAAGTCTGCAAAAAGCTGGTATTCACCGCATCAACGTGACAACGCACTTCATGCCGGAGAAGATCATCCAGCATTTCGGAGGTGGCCAGCGCTTTGGCGTCGAGCTGAATTATGTATCGGAAGAACAACCTCTCGGCACTGCCGGAGCACTTCGCCTGATCAGCGAGGTGGATGAGCCATTGCTCGTGATGAATGGCGACATCCTGACGAACATCGACTTTCGGTCGCTCGTTAGATTCCACCGCGAACGCAACGCAAAGCTGACCATCGCCGTTCGTCAGTATGAAATGCAGGTTCCGTATGGCGTTGTCGAAGCCAAAGACGGAATGGTTACCGAACTTCGGGAAAAGCCACGGATCACATTTCTGGTCAATGCGGGGATCTATCTCCTTGAACCCTCAGTCCTGAAACACATTCCGATCGAGGGTCGTTATGACATGACAGACCTGATCAACAGTTTGCTGTCGAATGGTGAAACCGTTGCAGGATTTCCAGTCATGGAGTACTGGCTGGATATCGGAAAGCATGACGATTTCCAGAAGGCACAGGAAGACGTAAGTCAAGTGAGGTGGGCGGCATGATCTGGTCCGGGAAAAATGTACTTGTGACGGGAGCAGGTGGCTTTATTGGAAGTCATCTGACAGAGACCCTGGTCAGAGCAGGTGCCAGGGTTCGGGCGATGGTTCATTACAATTCAGCGGGGCGTCGCGGCTGGCTGGATAAATCTCCCCTGCAAAACGAAATTGATTTCGTCGCCGGAGACATTACCGACAGCGGTTCTGTTTTATCCGCGATGAAGGATCAGGAAACGGTCTTCCATCTGGCGGCTCTTATTGCCATTCCATATTCATATGTGGCACCACTGTCTTACGTGCAGACAAATGTGGTTGGAACACTGAATGTTCTTGAAGCTGCCCGGAAGCTCAGCACGGCAAGGATCGTACACACCTCAACCAGCGAAGTTTATGGAACTGCTCAATCAGTTCCGATCTCCGAGTCTCACCCGCTGCAGGGGCAGTCGCCGTACTCCGCGAGCAAGATCGGGGCCGATAAGCTGGCCGAGTCCTATTATTGCTCGTTCGGAACGCCGGTTGTGACCGTCCGTCCATTTAATACCTACGGTCCTCGTCAATCGGCACGCGCTGTCCTGCCCACGATCATCACTCAGTGCCTGGCTGGAAAAACAGTGCGACTCGGCAGCCTGACGCCGACGCGTGATCTCAATTATGTGGCCGATACCGTCAGCGGATTCATGGCCTGCGCAGCGCATGCGGCTGCGGTCGGACAGACCGTGAATATCGGTTCGGGCCGTGAGATCAGTGTGGGCGATCTGGCAAAGACCGTGGCCAAACTGATCGGAGCTGAAGTCAAAATCGAATGCGATGAACAGCGTCTTCGCCCCGGCAAAAGCGAGGTCGAAAGGCTGTTGGCCGATAACCGCTTCGCAGCCGAGGTTGCAGACTGGCGGCCCACCGTGACCCTGGAGACCGGGCTGCAGCAAACGATCGCATGGTTTCGGGAAAACTCTGAGGGATATAAAGCCGATGTCTACAACGTCTGATTCCCTGACAAACAAGTTTCTCCCGCTCAGCGAACCCTGTCTTCAGGGAAACGAGTGGAAGTACGTGCAGGAATGCCTCGACTCCGGTTGGATCTCCTCCGTCGGAGCTTTTGTTACGCGATTCGAGCAGAGCATTGCCGACTATGTCGGAGCAAAATACGCCGTCGCCACAGTGAATGGAACATCTGCACTTCACACAGCACTCTTGATTGCAGGAGTGGAGCGCGGCGATGAAGTCCTGGTTTCCACCTTGACATTCATCGCTTCCGCCAACGCCATTCGCTATATCGGTGCTCACCCGGTTCTGATCGACGCAGAACCCGGATACTGGCAAATGGACTCCCGTCTTGTCAGCGATTTCTTCCGGTCTCAGTGTATCTGGCAGGATGGCCAACTCCGCAACCGCAGCACAGGTCGACGCATCAAAGCCATCGTTCCAGTGCATGTTCTGGGACATCCAACGGATCTGAACGCCTTCGTTGCGGAAGCAGAAAAATACAATCTGCGGATCGTGGAAGACGCGGCAGAATCGCTGGGGGCATCATACAAAGGACGAAAAATCGGAGCGGCTGCTGATCTGGCATGTTTCAGCTTCAACGGAAACAAAACGATTACCTGTGGCGGAGGCGGGATGATCATAACGAATTCGAAGAATGACGCGGAGCGCGCACGTTATCTGACCACTCAGGCCAAAGATGACGCAGTGGAATACATCCACAACGAAGTGGGTTACAACTATCGCATGACGAATGTACTGGCCGCGATTGGCCTGGCACAGCTTGAGCGGCTTGATATTCTTGTCGACCGTCGCAGAAGCATCGCCGACTTCTATCGCGCCCACCTCAACTTGCCGGGATTTCAGTGGCACACGGATTCTGCTGACGCACGTTCGACCAGTTGGCTTTCAACGGCTCTCCTTGATCCCGCACAAGTGGGTCTGTCGGCTGTTGCACTTCGCGATCGGCTCACAACAGCAAAGATTCAGACCCGAAGGCTTTGGCAGCCGATGCACCTGAGCCCGGCCCACGCAGGCTGTCAGTCGGTTCTCAACGGAACGGCGGACCAACTGTTCGAGAATGCGCTCAGTTTCCCATCGTCGCCGAGTTTGACTGACGACGATTTGATTCGAATTTGCAAGCAGGTCAGGGAGGCCGTTTCCTCTGTTCCGCTGGCAGCGGACTTGAGGCTCCCGGCGGCGGCTTGAAATGACGACCTCCGCAATGAGGCAGTTTTCATCTGGATTCAATGATGCAGGATTTTTTCCGAATTGGGTCGTATGTCTGGCCATACCGTCGGCTGTTCGTGCTGTCGGTCGTCTGCGCGATCATCGTGTCTGTGTTCTGGGCCATGAATTTGTCGATCGCATTTCCGGTCGTCAAAGTCTTGTTTCAGAACGACAGTCTGCACGGCTACGTCGATAACGAGATCCTGACTCTTGAAGAGTCCATCCGGTCGGAAAACGCAAGACTCGACAAAATCTCCGCGGATCAGGTGAAGTCGCGTGCTCAGATTCAGTACCGCGTCAGCGAACAGTCGCGAAGCCTGCTGCTGCTGACGAAGGTTCGCCGGTCATTGCTGCCATATATTCCCCGCGACAAATTCGACACGATGGCCGTAATTCTGGGCGTGCTTCTGGCCGCCACTTTTCTGAAAGGCCTGTTCATCTACTTTCAGGAAATGCTGGTCGGCAGCGTAGTGCAACTCACCGTCAACGCGATCCGCCAGGACTGCTTCAGATCGGCCCTGCGACTCGACTATCAGTCGCTGCATCGGATCGGAACCTCGTCACTGATGTCGCGGATGACCAACGACATTGAGCAGATGACGATGGCCATTCGTGTCTTTGGAGTCACGCTCGTCCGTGAACCGCTGAAGGCGGGAGCCTGCACGGCGATGGCGTTCTATGTGAACTGGCGGCTGACACTGCTGGCGATTACGGTGGTTCCGTTGATGGGACTGGTCTTCAACCTCTTTGGAAAACGTTTGCGGCGTGCATCCCATCGCACGATGGAAAGCATGGCGATAATTTATGAATGCATCGCGGAAACCTTTGGATCCGCAAGAATCGTAATCGCATTTTCCGGATTTCGAAAACACCGTAAGCAGTTTCTGAAAGCCAATCGGGACTATTACAAGGGCTCGATGAAAATCGTGCGTCTGGGTGCCCTGGTTCGTCCGATCACCGAGATCATGGGAGTGCTTGCCGTCTTTGCCGCACTTGCTCCAGGAGCCTATC